>NZ_JAATTW010000017.1:0-63754 GCF_013414205.1 Pseudoalteromonas sp. MIP2626 | reverse complement strand
CGTTCAATCTGAGCCATGATCAAACTCTTCAATTAAAAAGTTTTATGTCTTTCGACAGCTCAATGAATTCTGAATTTTTGTTTTTGTTACCAAAAACGAATTGACTGTGCGTTATTATTTTCACTTTTAAAAAAGTAAAATCAAAACAGCTCAAGGCTGAATCTTTTAATAACATATGGTCACTCAGTTTCAATTGAGACTCTAATTTGTTTGCCTCGCTACCTAAGTAGCTTGGCTGTTAGAACTCAATCTGTACGAGTGCCCACACAGATGATTGCTTTATATTGTTAAAGAACGTTTTGAGTCGCTTTAGCGTCTCAAGGGATGCGTATAATACATCCTTTATTTTTCGAGTCAACACTTTGTTTTAAACTTTCTTTCGACAATTTAAAACCGAAGTTTTATTTAACTCTCTGAGTAGTTCGCGTCTCGCTAGGCGTTGACGTTTCCCGTCTCAGTGGGGTCGCATTATAGGGAGCCGCAGATTTTACGCAAGCGTTTTTATCGCCTTTTTTGCATTTAATTTTTACCCCAAAGATACACAAGCCAGGCTCACAGGTTACCCACAAACCCCTGTGGATAACTGCGCTTTTTATTCCTTAAACAAGCTTACTGTTATATTGCTATAAACTTAAAAATGTAAAAAGCACCTAGGTAAGGTGCTTTTAAAAGTAATAGTTATTAAGTTTTAGTACAAAATACTATATAACTTGCGACGATACTTTGCTGCAAGTGCATCACCGTCGGGTAAAGAGGCAATAATAGCTAAAAAACTTGGTTTTGCTTCGTTAAAATTCAGATCTTTTTGCAGCACTGTAAATAGTACATCTAATGCTTCTTCTTTTCTGCCGGCTTCATTGAGTAAAATACTTAGCTCTTCTTTTAATTCTAAGTCATTTGGGTACTTTTCTACTTGTTGTTGCTTTTCTTTAATCTCTGGTGAATCTTTTGCTTCAAGCGCAGCTTCGCATTTTGCTTTTATATTATTAAAGTAAGCATCTTGCTCTTGTACATCTATTGTATTAATTAGTGCTTGCGCTTCATCTACTTTATGAATTTGAATACATATATCTGCAAGTACTAATTTAATACGCGCGTTGCTGTTGTCAATTTCATAAGCTTGCTTTGCATAATTAAACGCGGCATTTAAATCTGACTTTAATAATGCTTGCTTTGCTTGCTCTAATAGTAAGTCTTGTTGAGCGGGTAAATGTTTAGCTAATGCTTCACGAATTTTCGCTTCAGCTTGGGCACCCGATAATACATCAACGGGCGCTGAGTCTTTTAACAACACCAGTGTTGGTAGTGTTTGTAAACCAACTTGCTGTGCTAATTGCGAAGCCAGAGCTTGCTCGGCATCGCAATCTAAATTTGCTACTACTATATAGTCGTTATATTCAGCGGCTAATTTATCTAATATTGCTGCCTGGTTAATACATTCAGGACTTTGCGCTGAGTAGAAGTTTAGCAGTACCAACTTTTGTTGTGATGTTTCGCCGAGTACTTGCTGAAAATTTTGCGCGTTGATACTAACTATGTTGCTCATTGAATTGATTGCCATATTCATTTATTTAGGTTTTTATATGGTGCTGAACATAATTATTACAAGTCATATATCTAAATCACTTGGATATACATTTATCTCAATAAGGGAAAATCATGAAGTTAACTTACTTAGGCACAGCGCTATTATTAGCTAGCCCTCTATTGGCGGCTAAATCATTAGACTTAAATTTACATAGCAGCATGCCAGCCATCGAAAGCTTTTACCTCGACCTGCATCAATCACCCGAGCTTTCGTATCACGAGCAACAAACCGCAAAAAAAATAGCAGCGCAGTTAAACAAGCTTGGTTTTGAAGTTACAAGCAATGTAGGTGGTTTTGGCGTTGTAGGCATTTACAAAAATGGTGATGGCCCCACAGTAATGATACGTACCGATACCGACGCCTTACCTATTACAGAACAAACAGGTAAGGCGTATGCTTCTAAAGTAACAGTAATAGACGAGCACGGTGCAAAAGTAGGTGTTATGCACGGCTGCGGTCACGATATACATATGAGCTCATTCATTGGTACTGCTGAACAACTAATAGCTCACAAAAATGCATGGCAAGGCACGCTAATGATGGTGGCACAACCCGCAGAAGAAGTAGGCGGTGGCGCTAAAGCCATGCTAAAAGAAGGCTTATTTAGTAAATATGCAAAACCTGATCACATAATTGCGCTACATGTAAGTGCAAGTGTGCCTGCCGGTAAAGTTGCGATAAAAAATGAATATACTATGGCCAGCGTCGATTCTGTTGATATAACTATAAAGGGTAAAGGCGGACATGGAGCTTATCCGCATACCACTATTGATCCGGTTATTATTGCTGCGCGCACTGTGCTTGCACTGCAAACTATTACGAGTCGTGAGCTTTCACCATTAGAGCCATCAGTTATTACTGTTGGATCTATTCATGGTGGCTCAAAACATAATGTAATTTCTGATGAAGTAAAGTTACAACTTACATTACGCAGCTATAACCCTGATATTAGAAATGCACAAATTGCAGCAATTAAACGCATTACCGCCGGTATTGCACAAAGCGCAGGCCTTGAGGAAGCGCTCTACCCTAAGGTGCAAGTACATGAAGATAAGTCAATTCCATCTACATATAATAACCCGGCACAAACCAACCTTGTGCGTCAAAGTATTGCCAGCGCTATTGGTGATGAAAATGTGCTTGAAACCCTCCCTGTAATGGCAGGTGAAGACTTTGGCCTATATGGCCGCACTGACGAAAATATTCCTATCACACTATTTTGGCTCGGTGGCGTTAACCAAGCAAAATATGCAAGTGCAATAAAAGCGGGCGAAACATTACCTTCACTGCATTCAAGTAAGTTTGCCCCTGACTATAAAGTCGCACTACCAACTGGCATTAAAGCCATGAGTAACGCAGCGGTAACTTTGTTTAATCAATAGTTTTATTTAAATAATAGCTCTGTAGTTAACCTGTAACAGAGCTTTTTTTATAACTCGACTTTTTATAAGGCGTTTTTTGGCCACGTTTAACAAAACGCTTTTTAGCTGAAGTTTTAGGCAGCTTTGCAAATACATTGCTATCGCAATTTGCAGCTTGTTGTACAAAACTATTTAAGTCGGCAAGTAAAGGCTGTAAAAATTGCTGATAGCTCATTACTTGCTGTGCAATATCACCTAAGCTCGATTCCCATTTAGCGGTTAAATCGGGGCGAACTAAACCTTGCGGCAGCACGCTAATAAGTGCACTCCCGGTTTCGGTTGCTTTAATTAATTTGCCTTCACGTTTTAAAAAACGGCGTTTAAATAATAATTCAATGATCCCCGCTCGCGTTGCCTCTGTGCCTAAGCCATCGGTGTCTTTAAGTACTTTTTTTATCTGTGGATCTTGTACATAGCGGCTTATGCCTGTCATGGCTGCAAGTAAAGTCGCATCACTAAAGTGCGCTGGCGGAGAGGTATATTTTTCAACAACCTCCCCTTGCGAGCAAAAAAGTAACATGTCTTTTGTTAAAAGCGGTAGCGTGGCTTCATCTTTCAATTCAGACTTACCCATTAGCACCTTAAAACCCAAGCTTACATCTTGCTTTGCATTTGCTTTAAATAACCCGCCAGCAATAGTTATCTCTGCTTTAGTTTCGTTGTAAATATAGTCGGGATAAAACTGTATTAAATAATGACGACATATTAATTGATAAACCTTTGTCTCATCGCTACCTAAACTTGTCGACTTTAACTGTTTTGCCGTAGGGACAATGGCGTGATGCGCAGCCACTTTTGAATCGTTAAAACATTTACTACGTTTTTTACTATCAGCTGCTTTTACTAACTCAACACCTTGCCCGCCATTAGTGCTTATAGCTTTTAAAATAGCAGACGCATCTTGGTGATGATCATTAGGTAAGTAGCGGTTGTCTGAACGCGGGTAGGTAATTAACTTATGACGCTCATAAAGAATTTGGCATATATCCAGCACCTTTTGCGCTGGCATAGCAAATGCTTTTGCCGCGTCTATCTGCAAAGCAGATAAGTTATAAGGCAGTGGCGCAGTTTGTTTTTTTTGCTTTTGTTCAAGCGCCGTTAGCTCAGCATTTTGCTGTGTGATACGCGAGGCTACGTTTTCAGCCAATGCTTTATTTAATACTCGCCCTTCTTCGTCTTGATAAGGCTCACATGCCTTACTGGGTATCCATTTTGCACTAAATGATTGTTTTTCGGGGGTGACTAAGTGGGCTAATACTTCATAAAATGGCTTCGATACGAAATTTGCTATGTCATTATCTCTATTAACCACCAAGCCAAGTATGGGTGTTTGTACTCGTCCCACAGAAAGTACGTTACCAAACCCAGCTTTTTGCCCTGCTAAAGTATAAGCGCGGGTTAAATTCATACCAAACAACCAATCAGCACGAGAGCGCGCTAAGGCTGAAACGCTCAACGGAATAAACTCACGGTTAGATCGCATAGTCGTTAATGCTTTTTTTACTGCAGCTAAGTTTAAATCACTAATTAATAAGCGTTGAATATGCTGCTTTTTAGTTTTACTTATTTTGGCTTCTTCAATAACTTGATCGACAAGTAATTGCCCTTCTCTGTCGGGATCACCTGCATGCACTAGTGCTGTAGCCTGTTTGATTAGCTTTTTTAACACAGTAAGTTGCTTGCGAGTTTTAGTTTTTGCTTTTAATTGCCACTGCTCAGGAATGATAGGTAGGTGCTCAAACTGCCACTTTTTAAAGCGCTCATCATAGTCATCGGGCTCGGCTTGCTCGAGCAAATGACCAATACACCAAGATACGCAATCACCATTTGCAACTTCAATGTAGCCATCGTGCTTTTTGTGCGGTTTTGGTAACGCGTCGGCAATAGCACGCCCTAATAACGGCTTTTCGGCAATATAGAGTTTCATAAGCAAGCTCTTTTACTGTTTATATACACAGTAGTTTAGCATATCAATTCACAGCGTGGGATGTTTTTATTAAACCGTATTATTTAACAACTCTGAGGTATTTGGCTGAGGTGGTGACTTTTAGTTAATTTTAACTAAAAGTCACCTGAAATCAATTACACTTAGTTTGCTTAAACCAAGTGTGTTTTTAATAAAATGACTGCTACCTTACATCGATAGGATCAGACTCTTTGGCTTTTCCTTGTAAAATAGATATTTCAACGCGACGATTACGACGGCGATCTTCATTGCTGTCATTTGGCACTAACGGCCGGGTTTCAGCACGCCCTACTACCATCATTCTATTTTTATCAAATCCAACTACTTTTTGCAGCTCACTAGCTACTGCAACTGCACGCTTAGATGAAAGATCCCAGTTATTAATATATAACTCGTTTGAAACCTGAAAATCGTCGGTATGCCCCGACACAGTAATTTCTCCAGGCACATCTTTTAATAGCACGCCAATTTCTTGAATAATGGGTTTAAACTTAGGTTGTAAAAATGCACTACCCGAAGGGAAAGAGCCATTTTCGCGAATACGAATAATTATTTGCTGCCCTAATGATTCAAGCTCTATGGCACCATCAATTATTTGTTTTTCTAATTGCTGGGCAATTTTTTTAACTAAGTCGTTTGTTTGCTGTTGATCGGCCGCTGAAATTGCTTGCTCCGATGCTTGCTCTTTGGAAGTACTACGCGACTCGCCACCACGTTTATCGCCCCGCTGCTCTTGCCTTCCGCCTGCTGAACTTTCATCACCTGCCTGAAACTCTAACATTTGCTGGGTCATTTCTACCGTTTGCTGTTGAATTGTTTCAATTGGGGTAGGCTCTGGCTTGCCCGGAGTAAACTCCATAGCAATAACTGATGTGCCTTTGGGAATATCTTTAACTTCTATTTTATTTTGTACACCAAATGCAAATTTCATCGAACCGGCAATTTGTTTAAATTTAAGTACATCCATTTCAGAAAACGCAAGCAAGAGCACAAAAAAGCACATTAATAGCGACATTAAATCTGCGAATGTCCCCATCCACGCAGGTAAACCTGGGGGTGGGCACTTGCACTCTTGATCAGACATAGTTAATCCTCAGTGTTTACTTTACGTTTTGATTCAGCAAGATAGTTTTTCAAAATACCTTCTATTACTTTTGGATTTTGACCATCTTGAATACCTAAAACCGCATCTAAAATTAAACGTTGATTCATTGCCTCTTCGTCTTTACGCAGCTCCAATTTTGTTTGAATAGGAATAGCGACTACGTTAGCTAAAAATGCGCCGTATAATGTGGTTAACAATGCCACCGCCATAGCCGGACCAATTGCTTTAGGATCATCCATATTAGATAACATCGCAACTAAGCCTATTAAAGTGCCTATCATTCCCATTGCTGGGGCTATATCACCCAAAGATTTAAATAAAGTAGCACCCGACTCATGCCGTGCTGTAGTTAATGAAATATCTTTTTGCAGTGTGGCCCGCACTACGTCTGCGTCGTGGCCATCTACTAGCATGTCAACGCCTTTGCGCATAAATGGATTCGGTATTTCTGCCTCTTCAAGTGCTAAAAACCCGCCTTTACGTGCTGAATCTGCAAGTTCAACTGCTTTTTCGATTAACTCTTCTGGCGACTCAAGCTTAAACATAAACGCTTTGGTAACCACCTTACCTATGCCAAAAAACTGTGACATAGTAAAGTTTGATAAAACGATAAATAATGAACCGCCAAATACGATTACAACAGAGGGCGTGTTGTAAAACATAGCCATTTCACCGCTACTACTCATAAACATGGACATGACAATTAAGCCAATTGCGCCAAGGATCCCAATAATGGTTGCTAAATCCACATTCCCTCCAAAGGTTTTTGCTTTTATATGCAAACGTTTGTTATTAATTGTTTATCGGCAAGATACTGAATTGCTTAAGCCATTTTTTATAGATAAACATAAAAAGCTGGATTAAGCACTATTCTAGATCAACTTGTGTAATCTATCTAATTATCAATTTTTTAAAACATAAAGCGTTTATTAACGAAAAAACCATTTCATCCTTTGACCTAGTTTAGCATTCCCCCTAAAATTGACTTCTAAATTTATTATGTAAGTTGAAATAAAGATGGCGACTAAAAAACCTGAAAACTTAAGTTTCGAGCAAGCACTAGAAGAATTAACAACAATCGTTAGTGAAATGGAACAAGGTGATTTATCGCTTGAGCAGTCATTAAAACAGTTTGAGCGTGGCATTGCTTTAGCAGGCGCATCGTCTAGTAAGTTGCAACAAGCTGAGCAAAAGGTGGCTATTTTAATGGGCAAAGATGAGAAGTCTGTATTAACCGACTTTGATAATGATATGGAATAGCCGTGACTATTAAAGAACTTATTACACATGCTCAAACTGATGTAGCCAATACTCTTAACCTTTATTTTGACCAATCGCTTAATACTGACGAGACCATAAAAGCCGCCACCCATTATAGTTTAATGAATGGCGGCAAAAGATTGCGTCCTTTTTTGGTTTACGCAACGGGTAAAATGCTCGGCGCAGATAAACAAGATTTAGACGTACTTGCTGCAGCTATAGAATGTATTCATAGCTACTCGTTAGTTCACGATGACTTACCAGCTATGGATGATGATGAATTACGTCGCGGACGCCCAACCTGTCATATCGTGTACGGCGAAGCACACGCAATTTTAGCCGGTGATGCACTGCAAGCTTTAGCATTTGAGTTAATAGCCAAGCATAATTTTAACTGTAGTGCTCAAGCTCAAGTTAAAATGATTGCTGAACTGGCACATGCCTCTGGGTTACAAGGTATGGTGGCAGGCCAAGGGCTTGATATTGCAGCTACTGATAAAGTAATAACCGTGGCTGAACTTGAGCGTATTCATAAGTTAAAAACCGGTGCGCTAATAAGCTGTGCAATTACACTGGGGGCTTTGTGCTCGAACAATGTTAGTCAAAACACGTTAGAAAATTTAGCCACTTTTGGCTATGCCATAGGGCTTGCATTTCAAGTACATGACGATATTTTAGACGTAGAAGGCGATACCGTTACTTTAGGTAAGCCTCAAGGGTCAGATATCGCTGCGAATAAAGCGACATATCCCGCTTTATTAGGTATGCTAGGCGCTAAAGAAAAAGCGCAAAACTTAATACAACAAGCCCATGCAGCGTTAGCAAATATAGACGCCGATACCAGTGCTTTAGCGTCACTAGCTAACTATTTAATTGAACGTGACCACTAAACACGGCTTAAACGTATTGCAACTTAGCACTAAAATTATTACTGAACATCAAATAACTCAAACAACGCGTTTGCACAGTTAGTTGATGTTAGCGAAGGACATATATAAAACCATGACACTTGATAGCAGCAAGTATCCATTACTTAATTTGGTTAACGAACCAGCCCACTTGCGAGACTTAGCGCAAGATAAGCTTCCTGCATTTAGCCATGAGTTGCGTGACTACTTACTCAACTCGGTATCGCAAAGTAGCGGGCATTTAGCGTCTGGTTTAGGTACCGTAGAGCTCACTGTGGCACTACATTATGTGTATAACACCCCAGATGATCGCCTTGTATGGGATGTAGGCCATCAAGCTTACCCACACAAAATACTCACCGGGCGTCGCGATTTAATGCACACCATTCGTAAAAAAGATGGCTTGCACCCTTTCCCATTTCGCGAAGAAAGCCAATACGATACGTTTAGTGTGGGCCATTCTAGTACCTCTATTTCAGCTGCGTTGGGCATGTCTATTGCTGCGCAAAAAGAAGGTAAAGGACGCAAAACGGTTGCCGTTATAGGTGATGGTGCTATTACAGCAGGCATGGCTTTTGAAGCCATGAACCACTTAGGTGATGTAAAATCAGATATGTTGATCATTTTAAATGACAACGAAATGTCGATTTCTGAAAACGTTGGCGCGTTAACAAATCACTTTGCCCGTATTTTATCGGGTAGCTTTTATACTAACATTCGCGAAGGTAGTAAAAAACTACTCTCGGGTGTGCCACCAGTTAAGCAACTTGCCAGTAAAATGGAAGAGCATATTAAAGGGATGATGATCCCTGGTACCTTCTTTGAAGAATTAGGCCTAAATTATATTGGCCCAATTGATGGCCATGATGTAAACATGTTAGTAGATACGCTGCGTAATATGCGTAACTTAAAAGGCCCGCAATTACTGCATATAAAAACCCAAAAAGGCAAAGGGTATAAACCCGCTGAAGCCGACCCTATTGGCTATCACGGCGTACCTAAGTTTGATCCTAATACATCAAGTTTACCTAAATCAAAACCCGGTGCGGCTACATTTTCTAATGTATTTGGCGACTGGTTATGCGACATAGCAAAGCAAGACAGCAAGCTTATGGCGATAACACCGGCTATGCGCGAAGGCTCTGGCATGGTGCGTTTTTCAAAAGAGCATCCTGATCAGTATTTTGATGTTGCGATTGCCGAGCAGCACGCTGTAACCCTCGCTGCTGGTTTTGCTTGTGAAGGCTTAAAACCCGTTGTCGCAATTTACTCAAGCTTTTTACAACGTGCGTACGATCAGCTAATTCACGATGTAGCGCTGCAAAACTTACCTGTGCTATTCGCTATTGACCGTGCTGGTATTGTTGGCGCAGACGGCGAAACACATCAAGGTGCGTACGATTTAAGCTTTATGCGCTGCATTCCAAATATGGTCATTATGGCGCCAAGCGATACAAATGAGTGTCGCCACATGTTATATACTGGTTATCAAGCAAATTGCCCTGTTGCTGTGCGTTATCCGCGTGGTAGTGCTGGTACGGCAGAAATTGCAACTAATATGCAATTACTTGAAATTGGTAAAGCCGATGTTGTTAAGCAAGGTGCTAAAGTGGCTATATTGTCATTTGGTACATTACTTGAAAACGCGCAACTAGCAGCTGATGAACTCAATGCGACTTTAGTTAATATGCGCTTTATTAAACCGCTTGATACTGCGTTACTCGATGAGTTAATAAACAGCCACAATGTAATAGTAACGCTTGAAGACAATGCAATTTCTGGCGGTGCTGGCTCTGCGGTTAATGAGTATTTAGCAACGCAAAAAGCACAGGTTAGCATTCTTAACTTGGGTATCCCTGATGAATTTATTAAGCACGGTACACAAGACGAAATGCACGACGAAATGGGCTTAGGCGAGCAAGGAATATTAACTGCTATCAAAGCGTTTATTAATTAACCTCCTACTCATTTAAAGCATATTAAAAAAGGAGCCTAGGCTCCTTTTTTAATATCTAAATATTAGTTACTTATCGCATCCATACTTTAATATCAGCTAAACCATTGGCTTGTAGCAAGCCTATTTGCTGTTCAACATTAGGGTTTTGCTCAAACTCAAACGCATCTAACTGCTCATCAAAGGTAATGTTAGCGACCCCATCGCCACCGCGTTTTTTAACTTGATGCAGTGCAATATCAGCTAAATTAATCGAGGTTTCCCAGCTAATAACTTGGCCACCTAATAGTGGTAGCGGATAGAACGACCAACCAATTGAGGCTGAAATATGAGTGCTTTTACCGTTTGGCAATTGAAATGCATGTTCGGAAATTCCTTGGCAAAGATCCGACACATAGCTGTCAATTAAGTTACATTTAAAGTCACGTAATAAAAGTAAAAACTCATCGCCGCTCCAACGTGCCACATAATCTGAGCCCTGAGTACGCGAATTAAGTAATACCGCCATTTGCTGCAAACAACTATCTCCGGCAATTGGCCCATACGCATCGTTAATACGGCTAAAGTTGTCTAAGTTTATAATTAATAATACTAGCGACTTGCCCTGCGCTTGCAGTGATTGTGAGTTACGCTGAAAATGTTCAATATCTTTAGGTAGTTGGTCGAACAAAAAGCGGCGACTACGTAACCCTGTAAGCTCATCTGAATGGCTCACTAGCTTAAGCTGTGAGTTAACTTTATTAAGCTTATCGTTTGCTTGGCGAAGCTCTAAGGTACGATCAGTGATCAACCCTTCTAACACTTCTTGTTTACGGCGCTCTTGCGCTCTAAATACCCAAAACACTAAATAAAACAATAAAACAAAACCACTGGTGATCAGTAATCTAAAGTAAATTGTTTCGTCAAAACGCTCAGGTACTACAAAAGCGTAATCAACAGATTGGGCTATGTTCCAATCCTCGCCTTGGCGTTTTGTTTCTAACTGAAACAAAAAAGAACCGGCTGGGAGGTTAGTATAAATAGCTTCGCGGCGAGTATTAGCGTATCGCCAGTCAGTATCTAAACCATTTAATTTATATCTAAACTCAATACTATTTGGCGCGTAATAATCTATAGCTGTGTATTTTAAAGTAACATCGCGCTCGTCTATTTTTAATCGCGGTTTATTACCTAATGCAGCTGTGGTTAAACTACGTAATGGTGTAGTTAATGTTTCTATTTTAGGTTTTAAACCACGTAAACCAAACAGCTCAACGCTTTTAGGTATTTCAACTACACCTTGTAAACTGGGATACCAAATGGAGTTATCCATATCAACAACCGCGTCATGCCCTAAGCCATTACAACATTGGCTCGCTTTACCATCGAGTTGGCGGTCGAACGAGGAAATAACCTCTTCAACTTTTAAGCTTTGGATCTGCGTTTTAAATTGATCTACCGGCATCCGATAAACACCTTTCATGGTGCTTACCCATATTCTTTTTAATTTTTCATCGTACTTTAAGCTAAAAATAGAACCATAGGGTAAGCCATTTGCCGCATCTAATTGCTGCCATTGTCCTTGTCCACTACGATAAAACAAACCATCGTTTAACGAGCCAACTAATATTCCAACTCCATCTATATGCAAAATACTGGTTACATAAGCACTTTCTAAGGTAGTTTGGTCGCCTATTTTTTCTATTCCTCGGTCAGTAAAGTAATACGCGCCTTTACTAGTACCGATAATGCCAAAGTTTGGTGCATCTAATACAAAAGTAATAAACTTACTGCCTAAAAATGCATTATAAGCAAAGGGCCTTAAACCACTATAATTGAGTCGATACAAACCTCGGCCAGTACCAATCCAAAATCCGCCTCGGGTAGCTGAGCTAATAGCAAATACCGGGTTGTCGTTTAATGCGCGCCCAGGAAAGCTGTAAAGTGTGTCGTCTTCATAAAAGAATAACCCCCGCCCAGTAGCAATATAAAGCCGATCGCCATCAAACTGTAAATCATGCACCGAGGCATGCCCATACTTGCTACTGTTTATTATATTAATAAAGTTTTTATTGGTATCAAAGTAACCAACTCCGCTTCTGTTAGCTATCCACAGTTTGTCATCGGGTGATTTACTAATCGCCATTACCGTTTCAGTCATTTTAGAAATTGCCGAGTGACGCTCAATGCGACCTTCGTGTGCCAGCCATAAACCTTCACTAAAACTGGCTAGCCAAACATTATTTTGATCATCGCGAAACATGTCAGCAAACCAAATACTTTGATCTAACTGACTTGGCTCAACCCATTGCCAATCACCTGACTTGCCACGAAATAATAAACGCCCATAAGTAGATACCCATAAGCCACCATTGGTATCGCTCATAAATTTATAAACTGCAGAGTTATTCACATTAGGCAGTGGGAAAGAACGTAGTTCGTCATCTAAATCTAAAAAATAAGCACCCAACTCAGAGGCTAAATATAAATTACCATTTAAAAAAGAGAGATCGTGCACTATGGTTTGCGCTAAGCTGTCGGGTAATGACACTTTGGCAGTAAGCTCTAAGCGTAATTTAGAAAAGTCGGCAGCGCTTTTTGTCAGGCGCAGTAAATGTCTGTCGTTTACTAACCAAATACCTTCAGGTGCGAGCGCCATTTTGCTCACAGAGCCAACTATTTGAGTAATAACAGTGGGATTAACTATGGGTGATGGCTCATTAGTTTGATCGCGTAAATCAACCAAACTACGATCAACATAATACAGGCCATTAGCGGCTATCCAAATACCGCCTTTAGAGTCCTCTAAAATATCTCTAACCGGGCCTTTAATATTAAACTCTTGTGCACTAAGTGTTGCAGGGTCAATAACCACTAACCCATTTTTGGTGCCGATCCACAAAAAGCCTTGGCCATCTATTAGTAATTTATTAATACCATTACTTGGTAAAAAAAGACTATTTTGCGTGTTGTAGTTGGTAAAAGTATTGCCGTCAAAACGACTTAAACCAAATTGAGTTCCCAGCCACATATAACCTTGCTGGTCTTGCACAACACTTTTGAGTGATTGCGAGGGGAGTCCGTCTTTAATATTCCATTGTTTAACTACGTAATCAGTAATTGAAGCCCAACTTGGCATAGCACAGGTTAGTAGTACAAAAACTAGTAAAAATCGCATCATATTGCTGCCACCTAGCTAAACAATCAAATAATAAACTAAAAGGGTAGTAAACCTACTTTTATCAGCGCTTGCAAACAAATAAGTGAAAATATACCTGCAAGTACGTCATCAATCATAATTCCAAATCCACCATGGGCACGCTTGTCGAGCACACGGATAGGGCCTGGTTTGACTATATCAAAAAAACGAAACAGTAAAAAACCAACCAATAATGTTTGCCAGCTCAGTGCGGCACCAATCATAGTGATGTAATAGCCTGCCACTTCATCCCATACAATCGCGGGGTGATCGTGTACCCCTAAATCATCAGCGGTTTTGCCACAAGCCCAAATACCAAAAACACTGATCACTACAGCAAATACTATTTGTAACCACAACGGGTAGTGCATGGTTATAAAAATAAAAGGTAAAGCAGCCAAAGTACCAAATGTGCCTGGGGCTATAGGTGCAAGCCCAGTACCAAAACCTAAACCAAAAAACTGATGTGGACGCTTTAGGTTAAATAAACGCTTGTTGTTCAACTTAAATCCTTAGAAAAGTGCTCAAAACCTTGGTGCTTAAAAGTAAATTTTTCGCCTTTATGTAACAGGTCAATTTGCCCTTCGCCACTTTTTATTTGGCCAATACAAATTGCCTCTACGCCATATTGACGCAGTTTTACATCAAGCATACTTTTATTGCTATCAGGCACGGTATAAAGCAGTTCATAGTCGTCGCCGTAATTTAGTATAAACGGTAATTGTTGTTCAAAATCAAGGCTAGCTTTCATTGCATCCGAGGTGGGTATGCTTTCAATATTAACCGTTGCGCTAACCTGCGACATATTTAGTATATGGCCTAAATCGGCTAGTAAACCATCTGAAATATCAATAGCAGAAGACGCAAGCCCACGTAATACCTGCCCTGCAGCCACTCTAGGTGTAGGGAAGTTAAGGCGCTTTTTAATATGTTTTAGGTGTTCAGGTTCAATTGTTAAGCCTTGCTTGCGAGACTCTATTGCAAGCCCTGCATCACCTAACGGCCCAGTAACAAAAATCCAGTCACCTACTTTTGCGCCATTTCGGCATAACGCAGTGCCTTCGGGCACTGTACCTTTTGCACAAATAGTAATACTCAAAGGTCCTTGAGTCGTGTCGCCACCAATTATTTGCACATTAAAATATTCGGCAATTTCATGCATGCCGTCAGTCAATTCTTCAATCCATTGCTCATCAATACTCGGAAGTGTTAAAGCGATAGAAACCCATGTAGGCTCTGCCCCCATTGCCGCTAAATCACTTAAATTTACAGCCAATGCTCTGTGCCCGAGTGCGCGAGGTTCAATGTCGTCAAAAAAATGCACACCAGCAACGAGTGTATCGGTTGTAATAGCAAGCTGACAATTTTGCGGCACAGTAACTAATGCACAGTCATCTCCAATCCCTAAGTTAACATCACGGCGAGTAATACCACGACCTTTAAAATAACGATTAATTAATTCAAATTCCTTCATACACAAAAAAGCCGACCTATGCCGGCTCTCCTTTTTAACGGTAATTTATACCAGCCAGTTCTGATAAAATAATTATCAAAATTTGACTAAATATTACTTACGTAAATGCTTAACTGCTTTATCAAGTACACCGTTTACAAATTTATGGCTATCTTCAGCGCCAAACATTTTAGCTAATTCAATGCTTTCGTTGATAGCCACTTTGTATGGAACATCTTCACGAAATTTTAGCTCATAGCTGCTTAAACGTAATATTGCGCGTTCAACCATATCTAACTCATCGAATGGACGGGTTAAATGCGGTGATACAGCCTCGTCTAGTTGCTTATAATTTACCGCAACGCCACTGGCTAAATCTTTAAAATATTCAACATCAATTTTAGTCACGTCGTTTTCGATCAACATTTGTTGTTCGATATCGGCAATTGCATTGCCACTTAATTGCCAAGAATAAATGGCCTGAAGTGCTAATATACGTGCTTTACGTCTTGCTGCTGGTTTCACAAAAATTCCTTAAACTTAAATTTTATCTAACACATTAACCATTTCAAGCGCGCCTAAAGCAGCTTCGCCGCCTTTATTGCCCATTTTGGTGCCAGCACGCTCAATTGCTTGCTCAATGCTTTCTGTGGTTAATACGCCAAATGCAACCGGTATATCATACTCAAGTGATACTTGCGCAAGACCTTTGTTTGATTCGCCAGCAACTAGGTCAAAGTGTGGAGTACCACCTCTGATCACTACGCCTAAAGCGATGATTGCATCATACTGTTTTTTTGCCGCAATACGTTTCGCTGCTAAAGGTAATTCAACCGCGCCAGGTACATAAACCACGGTAATATCGTCATCCGATACACCACCTGTGCGTTTTAATTCATCAATAGCGCCTGCTAATAAGCTACTACCAATAAAGTCATTAAAGCGAGAAATGACAATGGCAAATTTTTTGCCCGGAGCGTACTTACTACCTTCAATAATTTTCATTTGATAACCTTAAAAATAAGTTTGAGCGATTTCGATTGCGCAAAAATTGCAGCGCATCATACCATAAAAATAAAATAATAGCCTAGCGCCTAATTACTGCGGCTCTATGTAGTCAACAACTTCTAAATGAAACCCTGAAAGTGCATGGTACTTTTTAGGGCGACTCATTAAACGCATTTGTTTAATGCCTAAATCGGCTAAAATTTGTGAACCCACGCCTACAGTACGAGACGTACCTGTAAATTTATTCGGTGTTACATCTTCACCCGAGTCTTCGGCTGCAAACGCTTTTACTGTTGCCTCAAGTTCTGCGGTGCTTTCTTGTTTGCCTAAAATAACTAACACACCATTGTGCTTCGCTATATAAGCCATTGCGTCAGACACGCCCCAGCTACGCTCAGAGTTTCTATCTGAGAGTAAAATATCGTTAAAGGTGCTTTGTAAATGTACTCGCACTACGGTTGGCGCTTGTTGTTTTATTTCGCCTTTTACTAATGCGTAATGTAGTTGTCCGTCAATGGTGTCTTTGTAAGTTACTAAATCAAACTCACCGTGCTCGGTAGGTAACTTACACTTTGCCACTTGCTCTATCGTGGTTTCGTTTAAGTTACGGTATTCAATTAAATCAGCTATGGTGCCAATTTTAATATCGTGCTGTTTAGAAAACACTTCTAAGTCAGGACGGCGCGCCATAGTGCCATCTGCATTGAGTATTTCAACAATAACCGATGAAGGCTCAAGCCCTGCTAAACGAGCTAAGTCGCAGCCAGCTTCAGTGTGCCCAGCACGTGTTAAAACACCGCCAGGTTGTGCCATTATAGGAAAAATATGCCCAGGTTGTACTATGTCACTAGGCACTGCGCCTTTAGCTATCGCTGCCTGCACTGTACGTGCTCTATCTGCTGCCGAAATACCTGTGGTAACGCCTTTTGAAGCTTCTATCGACATAGTAAAATTAGTTGAAAACGCAGCACCGTTATTTTTTACCATAAGCGGTAAATCAAGTTGCTCGCATCGCTGTTGCGTCATGGTTAAACAAATTAAACCACGGCCATGCGTGGCCATAAAGTTAATAGCTTCTGCGCTAATATGCTCGGCGGCAATAATTAAATCGCCTTCATTTTCCCTGTCTTCATCGTCCATTAAAATAACCATTTTACCGGCTTTAATGTCTGCGATAATTTCTTCTGCGCTGTGTAAGTTCATAATTCACTCTTATTAGTTGTTAGTTGCGTTACTTAATAAAGCCCGCTTTTGCGAGTAAGCTCATTGAAATATCAGCGCCCGTAGGCTGCTCTGCGCCTTTTATAAGCCGCTCTAAATAACGCGCAATTTGGTCGACTTCCAAATTAACTTGGGTGCCCACTTTAAAATTAGCTATCGTTGTTTGCTCGCTGGTATGGGGCACAATCGTTAATTTAAATTTATTACCTTCTACTGCGTTCACTGTTAGGCTAATACCATCAATACATACCGAACCTTTGTATGGTATGTATTTCATTAGGTTTTCATCTGTGCTTAGCCAATATTCTGTAGCACGTGCATTTGGCGTAATGGCGGTAATTGTAGCAATGCCATCAACATGGCCAGACACTAAATGCCCACCTAAACGCGAAACCGGTTGCATGGCTTTTTCAAGATTAACTGTTTGCCCTAATGTGTAATGAGCAAAACCAGTTAAATCTATGGTTTCATTCGATAAGTCGGCACTAAAACCATCTGCATGTTTATCAACAACAGTTAAACACACACCATTAGTGGCAATACTATCACCTAACTTAACATCACTCATATCAAGGTCAGGGCTTTGTATACGAATAGCTAAATCGCCTTGTTTTTTTTGTAATAAAGCAATTTTGCCTGTGGCTTCTATTATCCCAGTAAACATAGCATTACTCTTTTGTATCAAGTGGTTTTAATGAGCTTTTTACTGCGCTAATACGTAAATCATCACCTATACGCGTACACTCATTAAAAGTTAAATCAATCGTATTTTGCATACTGATCAACTCAGGAAAATTAACTAAACTCTTGCCATCACACCCAATTAATTTAGGCGCTAGATAAAAAATAAATTCATCTATTAAATCCAGTTCAACCATTTTACCCGCAAGGGTTGCTCCAGCCTCTAGCCACACAGTATTAAATTGCAGCTTTGCAAGCTTTTTTAAAACCGCGGTTAAATCAACTTTCGAATTACTAGCAGTTACTACTATATGCTTTACAAAATGCGGCCAATGTTGCGATTTATCAACCTTGGTAGTAAAAATTATTATTTCACTTTCAATAGCAAATAAAGCAAGATTTGGGGTTAAACGATTTTGCGAGTCAATAATAACACGCACAGGTTGGCGAAGCGGTAACTGTGTAGGTAATGCCTGCGGTAATTCATTTTTACGCACATTTAATTTAGCGTCATCTACTAATACTGTGTCGGCACCGGTTAAAATAGCGCAACTTTGTGCACGATATAACTGTACGTCTTGGCGTGCTGCTGCGCCTGTTACCCACTTACTTTGGCCATTATTAAGCGCTGTTTTACCATCAATACTGGCGGCCATTTTACACGTTACATAGGGCAGGCCATGCTCCATGCGTTTAAAAAAGCCTAAATTAAGCGCCCTAGCCTGTGCTTCAAGTAACCCATACGCAACCTCAATACCAGCGTCGCTAAGTATTTTCAGCCCCTTACCAGCCACTTGTGGATTGCTATCGACCATAGCGGCAATTACTTTTACCACACCGGCGGCTTTTAAACCTTCTGCGCACGGTGGTGTACGGCCATAATGGCTACATGGCTCAAGCGTAACATAAGCAGTTGCGCCTTTTGCTTTACTGCCAGCCATAGCAAGTGCATTTACTTCTGCATGCCCTTGTCCGGCAAGCTGATGAAATCCCTCGCCTACTATTTCATTGTTTTTAACTAATACACAACCTACGTTTGGATTAGGCGTGGTAGTAAACCGGCCTTTTTTAGCCAGTTCTATAGCACGTGCCATATACATTTCGTCATCTTGGTTAAAAACGCAGTCGCTTTGCATACTTACTCCCCTAAACGGGCAATTTCTTCGCCAAATTCGCGAATATCTTCAAACGAGCGATACACCGAGGCAAAGCGCACATAAGCTACTTTATCGAGCTTTTTAAGCGCTTCCATAATGCACTCTCCCACTAAATGGCTCGAAACCTCTCGCTCACCGGTTGCGCGTAATTGCGACTTTATTATATTAACTACTTCTTCTACTTGTTCGGTACTTACGGGGCGTTTTTCCAGTGCGCGGTTTAAACCATTTAACAATTTATCTTCGTTAAAGGGTTCGCGGCTGCCATCTTGTTTTATTACCCGTGGCATAACCAGTTCTGCGCCCTCAAACGTAGTAAAACGCTCATGGCAGTCATTGCATTCACGACGACGACGCACTTGGTGACCACCGCCAACCAGGCGAGAGTCAATAACTTTGGTATCTTTTGCGGTACAAAATGGGCAATGCATAGCTAGGTACTTCCGTTTTAAAAAACAAAAAAGGCCGCTTTAAAGCGGCCTTTATCTTAGCAAAAAACTAAGCGATTGTGATCTAAATTACTGTTTTACTTTTATTAAGCGTAAACAGGTAGTTTTGCACAAATTGCTTTTACTTTTTCTCTTACTTGCGCCTGTACTGATTCATCATTGATGTTATCTAGTACGTCACAGATCCAGCCAGCAAGCTCTTTAGATTCTGCTTCTTTAAAACCACGACGAGTGATTGCAGGTGAACCAATACGTAGGCCAGATGTTACAAACGGTGAACGTGGATCGTTAGGCACTGAGTTTTTGTTAACTGTAATATGAGCGTTACCCAAAGCAGCATCAGCATCTTTACCGGTAATATCTTTATTGATTAAATCAAGTAAGAATAAGTGGTTTTCAGTTTTGTCAGATACAATTTTGTAGCCACGTTCCTGCATAACAGCAACCATAGCTTGTGCATTTTTAACAACTTGTGTTTGGTATACTTTAAATTCTGGTTGTAGGGCTTCTTTAAATGCCACAGCTTTAGCAGCAATAACATGACATAAAGGACCGCCTTGGCCACCAGGGAAAACAGCACTGTTAAGCTTTTTGTAAATAGCTTCGTCGCCACATGCCGAAATAATTAAACCACCACGAGGGCCTGCTAAGGTTTTATGTGTAGTTGTAGTAACAACATGTGCGTGAGGAACTGGGCTTGGGTAAATACCCGCCGCAATTAAACCAGCAACGTGCGCCATATCTACAAAAAAGTAAGCGCCAATTTTATCAGCAATTTCACGTAATTTAGCCCAATCAACAATACCTGAGTATGCTGAGAAGCCACCAATAATCATTTTTGGTTTGTGCTCAAGCGCTAGCGCTTCAACCTGTGCGTAATCAATTTCGCCTGTAGTTTCATCTAGGCCATACTGAATTGCATTATAAAGCTTACCTGAAAAGTTTACGTGTGAACCATGCGTTAAATGGCCGCCATGAGCTAAGCTCATACCTAGTACGGTATCACCGGCGTTTAACAATGCTAAAAAAACGGCCGCATTTGCTTGCGAACCAGCATGTGGTTGTACGTTTGCATAGTCAGAACCAAATAGTTCGTTAGCACGGTCAATCGCTAATTGCTCAACAACGTCTACATGCTCACAACCGCCATAGTAACGTTTGCCCGGATAACCTTCTGCGTATTTATTAGTTAACTGTGAACCCTGTGCTTCTAGTACGCGTGGGCTACAGTAGTTTTCAGAAGCGATTAATTCAATGTGATCTTCTTGGCGCGCAGTTTCTTTTGCAATTGCGTCAAATAACTCTGGGTCAAAATCTGAAATATTCATGCTACGTTCTAACATTGGGGTCTCCTGGGGCAAGGTGTATGGTATTTTTTAGAGGCTTTATTGTACGCTTAAAACGACTATTTGCCTACGCTCTTAAGTTGAGGATATTTAAACAGGGATTGAATTTATTTCACAGGCTTTTTAAGATGATATTTTTTAATCATTACATAATAAATTAAAATATATATTAATTATTATATTTACATAGCTAATGAAAGTATTAACACCCACACTAAAATATACCTATAAAAAAGCGACCAAGGCCGCTTTAATTAGATCTTACTTTTAACTTAATTTTCTAAGTATTTCAGTACGTAAGGCATCATAATCAGCATTTATATCATTAGCTAAACATGGCTTGGCTAATGCATCTGCAAGTGGTTTTGGCATAGCTAGTTCAATGTTTAAAATACCTTCAACACTGTCTTTAAATTTAGCTGGATGAGCCGTTGCTAAAAAGATTCCGGCAGCGCCAGGAGCGCGATTTTCAACAAGTCCTTGGTATGCAATAGCGGTATGCGGCTCAGCAACATAACCTGTTTGTTGAATATTTTTCATCACTGTTTGCGTATCTTGCTCGTTTACGCTAGTTGAATAAAAATTATCGTAGCTAAACCAATTGTTGTCGAGCATAGATTGCACTCGTGGCCAGTTATTTGGCTTGCTTACATCCATTGCATTTGAAAGTGATTCAAGTGTCGCGTTTGGCGTCCAGTTTTTATCCAGCATAAAGCGCGGTACTGTATCGTTTTGATTAGTAGTTGCACTAAGTTTGCCAACAGGCAAACCAATAACAGCACCTATCATTGCCGCGCACACATTACCAAAGTTACCACTTGGAACCGAAATATGCGCAGTAGCCCGTTTTGCTTTTGGTAATTGTGCAATTGCCTCAAAGTAATAACAAACTTGTGCCACTAAGCGACTAATATTAATAGAGTTAGCAGAGTTAAGCCCCAGTGTAGATTTAACTTCTTCATCTAAAAAGGCATTTTTAACTAACTCTTGGCAATCATCAAAGCTGCCTTCAACCGCATAACAATGAATGTTGCCACCCAATGTAGTAAAGAGCTTTTGCTGCGCCAGTGAAATTTTGCCTTTAGGGTATAAAATTACCACGTCGATATTAGGCTTATTATAAAACGCATGTGCAACCGCCGCGCCAGTATCGCCCGACGTTGCAGTTAAAATAGTCACTTTATCGCCTTGATTAAACTGCGCTAAACACTCTGCCATAAAGCGAGCACCAAAATCTTTAAACGCTAAGGTAGGCCCATGAAACAATTCTAAGCAATAAGTGTTCTCTGCCACTTCCACCAGCTTAACCGGAAAGTTAAATGCATTTTTAACCATATGTGCAACGGTATCTGCTGGTAATTCATCGCCAATTAAATGCGAGAGTATTTTACTACTACGGGTTACAAAATCCATATCAAGTAGTGCATCAACATCCGTTAGTGGTGTTAATGACTCGGGAAAAAATACCCCTTGATTACGCCCTAAACCCGTTTTTACTGCCTCAACAAACGACACTTGTTGCGAACTATCTTTTAAATTATGTAATTGCATAACTACTATCCTATAAAACTGTTAATTGACGTGTGCCGTCGTTATCTAATTTACAAATATGGCAAAAACCTTGCTCGTTTATGTAGTTACTTTCAAGCCACTGCGCGCACTGCTGTGCAGCTTTTAATGTTTTACACACAGTAAATAATGTTGGCCCTGCACCAGAAATACTAACAATTTCGGCGCCTAGCGCTGGCAAACTCGCTTTTGCTTCACTAAAACCTGTTATAAGTGGCGCACGGTATGGCTCGGCTATATGGTCTTGCATAATACTTAATGCATCATCAAAGCGATGCATTAACAATAAACTACTAAAGGCAGATAAACGCTGCGCAAATTCTACACCTGCGTGCATGCTCAACTCTTTTGGTAAAACTGAGCGTGCTTTTGCTGTATTAAGTGAAAAACCAGGAAACGCAGCAACGTAATACCAGTTTTCATCAACTGGTAAAGCAATTGATTTATTAGGAATTAAATCGCCAGTTAGCTGCAGGCCACCTAAATAACATGGCGTGATGTTATCGTAATGACGACCACCACTAACAACTGCCTCAAAGTCGGCCATTAACTCAATAAGTTCAACTTGGCTAAGCTTGGTTCCGGCAAATTTATCTAGGGCAGCAAAGGTTGCTACCACCGAACACGCACTTGATCCTAACCCTGAACCTATGGGCAAGTTCTTTTTCAGCTCCAACTTTACACTTGGCATATTAGGCGCTACATGCGCTCTAAAATGCACTAAACATTGATACGCTAAGTTTTCACTGGCATCACTTGGTAGCTTATGCGCGTATTCGCCAGAGCAAATAAACTCATCGCTCGATGCGGCACTAACAACGGCTACATCGCCTAATAAACTGCCGTCAATAGGTGCAAGAGCTGCGCCTAATGCGTCAAAACCAACGGCAAAATTACCAATAGATGCGGGAGCATATACTTCAATCATTGTTTGCTCCTAGCGCGATAACGTTTTTAAAATATCAGCAAATACACCAGCGGCTGTTACTGCCGAGCCTGCGCCATAGCCTCGTATAACAAATGGGCGTGGCTGATAATACTGACTTAAAATTGCTAATGCGTTTTCGCCATCACGAATATCGTAAAGTGCATGCTTTGCATCAACGGCTTCTATACCTACCTTACAGTGACCTTGCTTAATTGTGCCTACGTAACGCAGTACTTTACCCTCTGCGGCAGCACTTGCTATTCGGTCGTTAAAACCTGCGTTTAGGCTAGGGAGCTTTTCCATAAACGTATTTACATCATCGCCTTGTGCAAAACCGTGCGGTAATACCGACTCTACTTCAATGTCGCTTAGCTCTAGTGGCATGCCAGATTCGCGGGCAATAATTAATAGTTTTCGTGCTACGTCTGTCCCCGATAAGTCATCACGCGGATCAGGTTCAGTAAAGCCACTTTCTTTGGCTTTAATTGTTGCCTCAGACAGTGACAAGCCATCTTGCAGCGCACCAAACATGTACGATAGCGAGCCTGATAAAATACCGCTAAATTCTAGTAACTCGTCTCCTGCACCAAATAACGATTTTAAGTTATCAAGTACCGGTAAACCCGCTCCTACATTGGTTTCGTATAAAAACTTACGGCCATTTTTTTGCGTTGCTGCAATTAAGTCTTGATAGTAAGCATACGAGCTTGTATTGGCCTTTTTATTTGCGGCTACGACATGGAAACCGGCATTTAAAAAGTCTACGTATTGCGCCGATAACGCATCTGACGAAGTACAATCAACTAATACTGGGTTTATTAAATGATTTTGCTGTACAAATTGTTCAACTAGTTTTAAATCAAAAGCCTGCTCTGATGCGCCAAGCTTTTGCTGCCAGTCATCAAAGGCAATACCTTCACTGTCTAAGTGTAGCTGGCGAGAGTTGGCAACCCCATAAAGCTTAAGTTTAATATTGCGTTTTTCAAGCCAAGTTTGTTGACGCTCTAATTGCTCAATAAGCTCTTGACCTACTAAACCACACCCTAATAAAAACACGTCAATTGATGGTATATGGGTAAAGAAATTCTCATGACAAACCTTTACAGCGCCATTACAACGTTCACCATCGATCACGGCCGAAATAGAACTTTCGGTAGAGTCTTGGGCTATAGCTACAATATTTACTTGTGCTTGAGCAAGTGATGCAAAAAACTTAGCCGCTAAACCTTTGTGCGCACGCATATTATCGCCCACCAAAGTAACAATAGCTAAGTTACGCTTTACTTGTATTGGTTCAATTAAACCTGCTTGAGACTCTAATTTAAATGCGGTTTGCAGCGCTTCAAGTGCCAGCGCTAAATCGACCTCATGAACACAAAAACTAATACTGAACTCACACGATGACTGGGTAATTAAAACAATCGACACATTATCAAGGGCAAGGGCATTAAATACTTTAGATGCCATCCCTACTTTACCTTTCATGCCCGGGCCCGACACGGTAAGCATTGCTAAATCTTGTAAACTTGATAGTGCTTTTACTGGCTCAGATGAAACGCTCTCGTTACTAATAAGTGAGCCTTGTGCATTGGGGTTACGCGTGTTTTTAATTTCGCACGGTACACCCGCTTTAGCGCAGGGTAAAATTGTTTTAGGGTGTAATACTTTTGCACCAAAGTAAGAAAGCTCCATCGCTTCTTTATAAGATAAAAAATCAACTTTAGTGGCGGTTTTTATATAACGCGGATCAGCACTGTAAACACCATCTACATCAGTCCAAATTTGGCAAACATCGGCTTCTAAACAAGCTGCCGCAATTGCCGCAGAATAATCTGAGCCATTTCGGCCCAAAGTGGTTAGTTCGCCTTGCTCATTACTGGCAGTAAAACCGGGCATAATATAAATAGTTGCTGGTTGTTCTTTTAATACGGCTTGAAAGCGCACTTTACTGGCAACTAAGTCTGCCTCTGCATCTATGTAACCACCGGTTGATACTATGCAATTGGTCGCTTCAAGGTACTGCGCGTTTAAATCACCGAGTAAGCATTGCATTAACGACACACTAACGCGCTCACCAAAGCTAATAATAAAAGCACGTACTTGCTCAGGGCAGCATTTAATCAGTGATACACCATCAAGTTTATTTTTAAGCTCGGTAAAATTTGGCCAGTTTTCAATTTCACCATAGCCTTGCTCTACTGCTTTTTTTAACTCGTCACATCGATTTACCAGTGCTTGCCACAAGTGACTAAAGTCTTCACCCTGCTCAGCCGCTGAGGCTAATGCAACTAATGAATCTGTCATGCCACCGGGGGCTGAAAGCACTAATAACATTTCATCTTTTAATTGTGCTTTTGCCAGCACGGCAACCATCTCTAAGCAAGCAAAGTCGGCAAGCGATGATCCGCCAAATTTTAAAACGCGCATTTTTTATGTTTCCTCATTCCATAAAACGAAAAAAGGCCTGGGTTCTAAGTGAACACAGGCCTTTAAATTTGTTGCACCGACCTATGCCACTATCCAGTTAGGATGATGGTTGTAATAATAATGGTCGCTGCAAGACTAAATGTTTTCATAGCTTAAGACTGCCTTAACACAGGCTATACTGTCAACCCTCATTAAGAAGATAAAACAGTCTTTTTTTTCATCTTAACTTCTAGAAAATGCCAAATTTATGCAAAATATTATTAAGTATTATTTTGCCAACTGGCTTTTCGATAAACCCTATAACACCTAATTGTGCTACGCGCTGCTGCATTTGCTGTTGAATATCTGCCGAAATGACTAATACAAAACACTCCATTTTTTCTGCTTTAATATGCTCCAACACCTGCACACCATCGAGTATCGGCATAGTTAAATCGAGGCAAACTAAATCAAAATGTTGTTCTTTCAATAACGCTAACGCATCTACTCCATTTATCGCTTGGCGTATATCGGCGGTTATACAGTCATTTAAGCAACGTATCACTTGTTTGCGGGCTACTGCTGAATCGTCACAAACTAAAATAGAAAAGTTCATCATGAAAACCAGTTACTAAGGCGATGCATTAAAGCCAGCATAAAAACAACCTCTCGTTCAGCCAAACTTAAAGCCGAAAAACTTCAAAAATATCGAGCTTCACTATAACTGAATTAATGTAAAATACACTAGGGCGTGTTAATTTTTCAAAATTGAAATTTATTCAACCAAGAGTTATTTATATTTGGCCTAGCCTGCGCATTATCAAACCCAGCATTAAACTATAGTGTAATGCAAAAAGCTAAACGCTAAACGCTAAATACATATGCACTTAGTTTTAAACGGCCTGTATAAAAGTGTAGCAACTTATTGCGCAACAAGTGCGCAGCGACAGCAAGCAAGATTACACATACTCAATTATGACTGCGCTCCTTAAAACAACTTGCTATTTTTTAAATATGCCACAATAAAATCAGCCATTTCGAGATACTGATTTTATTGCTATGATTGTGCAAATTTTTCAAATGGATCTGTATTCCTATGTGGTTTAGTAACCTTATATGTTATCGCTTTAAACAAGATGTTTCGTATACACAAGAAGATTTTGACAAAGCATTAGAGCAAGACTTATTTCGTCCATGTACGGGCCAAGAGCTGGCTACATTTGGCTGGACAAAAGCGTTTGGGAAACACGGCGAAACTTTATCGCATTTTTCACAAAAAAGTATTTTAGTTTGCGCTAAGCGCGAAGAAAAAGTATTACCTGCATCGGTTATAAATGAGCTAGTTGCAGAAAAAGTCGATTTAATTGAAGCTGAAGAAAATCGCCCAGTTAAAAAGAAAGAAAAAGACGAATTAAAAGAAAACATTTTACATACACTGCTACCACAAGCATTTAAAAAGTCGAGCTTACAGTTTGCATTTATTGACCAAGAAAACGGCTGGGTTGTGGTTAATAGCGGCAGTTTTAACAAAGCCGAAGAGTTACTCGCACTTTTGCGTAAATCGTTAGGCACACTGCCTGTAGTACCTGCATTTGCCAATTACGACCTAGATGTATTTTTAACCGACTGGTTAACTAACTTCAGCACGCCTGAAGGTTTTGCAATAGGCTCAGATGCAGAGCTAGAAGAAGCAGATGACAGTGGTGCGCAAGTTAAGCTTAAAGGCCACGACCTATCGTGCGACGAAGTTAAATCGCACCTTGAAACCGGTAAACGTGTTACTAAGCTTGCACTTGATTGGCAAGAACGCGTTAAGTTTATGCTGCAAAACGACGGCTCTATTAAGCGTTTAAGCTACAGCGATACCTTAAAAGAAGAAAATGCTGATATTCCAAAAGAAGACATGGCAGTAAAACTCGATGCTGACTTTATTTTAGCTTCAGAAGAAATTAAACAGCTACTTGAAGAGCTAACTCAAGGCTTAGGCGATATAGACGACTTAGCTTAAGCGCTAACCCTTGCTAAGTTAAGCCAAAAAAAGCACGATTTAATCGTGCTTTTTTACACTCACTACTTAATTACTATTAGCAAAACATCTCTTTTATATCGTCAACCATAGCGTGATACTCATCGCTGGTGAAAAGCTGCATAGAAGGAATAATTCCTTTGTTAATATAAACCTGTAGCGCGGCCGACTTATCTGACACTTGTAGCGTGCCCTCTAAAATTGCACCAATCCTAATAAAATCAATATAGCTTACCTGCTCAGGGCGATGACTGGCATCAGCCCAGTTTTGCGCCACATCAACAAATTCATCAGGAAACTCCCACGCTTTCATTATAGAGCCACCAATTTTACCACTGAGCTTTTGAATTGCATGGGCTAAAAAGCTAGGATTAGCAAATAGCTCAGGATGGCGTTCGGCTTCGGTTAAAATGGGTAATACACCAATATTATAAATTAATGATGCCAAGGTAATCGAATCTCTATTTAAAGAGTTTTGCTTATTATTCTTTAAGTAAAATTCCATTAATGCAATTGAGTGACTCGCTACTATTAACGTTTTTTGCCACGCTTTGCCCATGTAACCTTTAATTAGCTCGTTGTTAGATACAAACAATTGCTCCATTGCCATAGCCGTTGCAATATTTTTAATTTGTCGTAAGCCTATGCGAGTAACTGCTTGATGTAAGTTAGATACCTTAACTGAGCGCCCCATAATTGCACTGTTAGCTACTTTAATCATACGGGCTGTTAGTGCTGGATCATGTGCAATCACATCGGCCATTTGCATCAAGTTTACGTCATTATTATCAGCAGCTTGGCGCACTTTAATTGCTACTTCAGGTAAAGTAGGCAGCACCAAAGTGTCGTTATTTATTCTATCAATCAAAATTGTTAACAATGCATTTTCAGTAGACATAACATCCCTATGATTAGTTATTTATAAGCTAAAACAAGCCTTATATTGTTGTTATTATATGCTTTAGTATTACTTAAATTATAGTTAAAGCTAACAAAACTACATAAATTTATTTTTTATTTACTATTTAACATCAGTTAATTACACCTCTAACGCCTAAAACTTGCTATTTACCACGGTGTTTTGCTTTAATGCAGTCACTATAAGGCAGTATTTTTAAGATAGTAAGCGCCTTAGCGAACTGCATACAAATAATAAATCTTACTTTTAAATAGGCAAAATAATGAATTTAAATAAAATTAGCCAAGCAATTATGCTCTCCGGCATCGTTTTTCTTAGTGCTTGTTCAGAGCAAGCCCCTTCTTCTAGTAATAAAACGGCTGTTAAAACAGAGCAAGTAAAGCCAGTAGGTCCAACACTTATAAATACCGATAAACAACGTTTAGACATTTACACTGACTTTAGCTTACAAACTGATTTATCACATTTAAGTGATAACCAAAAAGCTATGGTGGCAAAGCTTATAGATGCTTCAATAATTATGGATGATTTATTTTGGCAGCAAGCGTTTGGTGAAAATAAAGAGTCATTTTTAGCTAAACTAGCTGATGACAAAGTGCGTAAATTTGCCGACATAAACTACGGTCCATGGGATCGTTTAAACGGCGATAAAGTGTTTTTATCAAGCTATAAAGAAAAAGCAACTGGTGCACAGTTTTACCCTGCAGATATAACTAAAGAAGAGTTAAATAAAGCTGATCTTGCAGATAAAAATGGGCTTTACTCTATTATTAAACGTGATGAGCAAGGTAACCTTTACAGCGTGCCATACTCTAAAGAGTACGCAACCGAGCTTTTAGAGGCTGCTAACTTGCTACGTGAAGCAAGTAAACTAGCAGACGATAAAGAGTTTGCTAACTATTTAAACCTTCGTGCAGACGCGCTACTAAACGATGACTTTCAAGCGTCTGATTTTGCGTGGATGGATATGAAAAATAACCCAGTAGATGTGGTTATTGGTCCAATTGAAACTTATGAAGACCAATTGTTTGGTTACCGTGCTGCTTATGAGTCTTATGTATTAATTAAAGATTTAGCATGGAGCGAACGCCTGGCTAAATTTGCTGCCTTTTTACCTGAGCTACAAAAAGGCTTACCGGTTGATGATAAATACAAACAAGAAGTTCCGGGATCAGACGCCGACCTAAATGCCTACGACGTTGTTTACTATGCAGGGCACTCAAATGCGGGCAGTAAAACCATTGCAATAAACTTACCAAACGACGAGCAAGTACAGCTTGAAAAAGGCACGCGCCGTTTACAACTTAAAAATGCTATGCGCGCTAAGTTTGACAAAATTTTAGTACCAATTGCAGAGCAACTTATTGTGCCTGAGCAACGTAAGCATATTACCTTTGATGCATTTTTTGCTAATACCATGTTCCATGAAGTAGCTCATGGCTTAGGCATTAAAAATACCCTTACTGGTAAGGGTACTGTGCGCCAATCATTACAAGAACACGCCAGTGCGCTAGAGGAAGGTAAAGCCGATATTTTAGGTTTATACATGATTGAGCAACTACTTAAAAAAGGCGAAATTACTGAAGGTACACTAGAGGATTACTACACCACCTTTATGGCTGGTATATTCCGCTCAGTACGTTTTGGTGCATCTAGTGCTCATGGTAAAGCGAATATGATCCGCTTTAACTTTTTTGCTCAAGAAGGTGCTTTTTCTAAAAATGAAGCCGGTTTATACCGTGTAAATATGGAAAAAATGAGCCATGCTATGGCTAAATTATCGCGCTTAATTTTAACCATTCAAGGTGATGGCGACTATCAAAAAGTAGATCAGCTTATTGCTACGCACGGTAATATTAAAGCAGAGCTAGCAGAGGATTTAGAAAAGCTAAGCCAAGCTAATATTCCGGTTGATGTTACTTTTAAACAAGGCAAAGCAGTGTTGGGCCTTAAATAGTTTATAGCCTGTTTACTACCTAAAATAGCCTAGTAAATAAAAACTAAAAAAGCGTTACAGCTCAAAACTGTAACGCTTTTTTATTGAGTTAAAAGTGCTCGGTGTCGTTATTTAAGCTAAACGCTAATTATTTAGTAATAATTACTTAGCAGTAATAACGCTGCGCACTACAGGCTCTAAACTACTCATTCCCCAATGCTTCCCCTTTGCTAGGGCCGATTCAATATCAAGCCCCTCTGCATGAGCAGAAATAGCCATTAAAGCCCCTACTCTATTGCTACTAGCACAATGTAACAGCACAGGTTCGCCGTTTAGTTCTGCCATTATTTTAGCCAGCTTTTGTGCGTTTTCAACGCTAACATCTTGCGCGCCAGCAATTGGCAATGCGTGATACTGCATCCCTAACGAAGCCACCAACTGGGCTTCATCCCAGTCTTGCTCGTTTTCGCCACGTAAATTAATTACGTGCTTTACTCCAGCATTAGCGAGTTGTTTAAGCTGCTCGCTCGTTGGTTGTGCCGCAGACAACGTTTGATTTTCGTGAATAACTAAATTACGCACATCGCTAGTTTTAACTGCTGTAATATTAATAGACTGCTCTGTTGCAAACGCTGCGCCTGTAGTTAATAGCGCAGTGATAAATAATGCATTGGCAAACAACTTAATATGTCTCATCTTGGCTCTCTCTATAAGGTTTTAGAATTAAAAGTGGGCTTTTATTTTTGCTATTTTCTCGTCTTCATATGGCACTGCCGGGTGTTTACCCCATACTGGCGCAGGCCAAGCGGCATCGCTAGTAAAGCGCGCAATATGATGAATATGTAATTGCGGCACCATATTACCAAGCGCCGCCACGTTTAATTTATCGGGATTAAATACCCGCATTAATAAATGACTCAATTTTGCCGACTCGCGCAAATAAGTAACTTGCTCATCCTCGCTTAAGTCAATTATCTCTTTTAAACCGGATTTTTTTGGCGCCAAAATAAACCAGGGGTATTGGCTATCGTTCAATAGTAATACTTTACACAGCGGCCAATCGGCAAGCTCTATACAATCGCGCTTAAGCTCTGGGGCTAGTTCAAATGTGGGGTGGGTCATCATAGTGTCCTACTTTGTCTTTAATAATTACCACTTTATAGCATTTAGTTGCAGTTGCACACGCTTGGCTTTACCATTCTAAGCAATATTTATTAAAGCGAAGGCAACCCTGTGCTAAAAAAAATAAAACACCTTTCACTGGCCATCCCTCTGCTAGCAAGTGCTGTTAGCGTACAAGCAAAACCACTCTCGCTAGAGCGTATTTTTGACGACCCGAGTTTATCGGGTAAATCTCCTGTGCAATTAAAGTTTTCGCCCGATGGCAATCGCGTTACTTATTTACAAGGCAAAAGTGACGACTATAACCGCTACGACTTATGGGAATATAACTTAAAAGATAACACCAACCGTATGCTGGTCGATTCAGCTAAGTTATTCTCGGGCCCAGAGAACCTCTCTGACGAAGAGAAAGCACGCCGCGAGCGCCAGCGTATTTTTGGCCAAGGTATTCTTGAATATAAGTGGTCTAAAGATGGTAAAGCGTTATTGTTCCCACTTAACGGCGATTTGTATTACTACGAACTAGCAGCAAATAAAAGTAAAAAACTCACCAATACCGAGGCATTTGAAACCGATGCTCGCTTTTCGCCAAAAGGTAATTTTGTATCTTTTATTCGCGAGCAAAACCTGTACGCTTTAGCGCTCGATTCTGGTAAAGAAATTCAACTAAGTAACGATGGCGGCGGCATCATTAAAAATGGCATGGCCGAATTTGTTGCACAAGAAGAAATGAGCCGTATGACCGGCTATTGGTGGGCCGACGACGAGTCTAAAATTGCCTTTACTCGCGTTGACGAAAGCCCAGTAAAAGAAGCGCTACGCAACGAAATTTACGCCGACGAAGTAAAACTATTCAATCAACGTTACCCATTTACTGGCACTAATAACGTTAAAATACAGCTTGGCGTAGTTACCTTAAACAATCAGCAAGTGGATTGGGTAGATTTAGGCAAAGATGAAGATATTTACCTTGCCCGAGCAAAATGGTTAAAAGATAGTAATACGCTCTCGTATCAATGGCAAAACCGCTCACAGCAAACGTTAGAGCTGCGCTTTTATAACAGCAAAACTAAAAGCCAAAAAGTAGCGCTCACCGAAAGTAGCGATACCTGGATAAACTTACACTTTGACCTTGAGTTTTTAAAAGACAAAAAGCATTTTGTATGGGCGTCTGAGCGTGATGGTTTTAAACATTTATACCTTTATCGCACCAATGGCCAATTAGTACGTCAAATTACTAACGGCGAATGGGCGGTCGATAGCTTAAAAGGCATAGATGAGAAAAAAGGCCTCGTTTACTTTTCAGGCAGAAAAGACACCCCACTCGAAAGCCACTTATACAGTGCCTCGTTATTTAAAAAAGGCGATATTAAACGCATTACCGAGCAAGGCCAATATCACGACGTCGTACTTGCCAAAGACAACAAAACCTTTATTGATAATAGCTCGGCGGTTAATCAGCCAAACGCTGCAGCTCTGCGTAAAATAAATGGCGAGTTTATTACTTGGCTTGAAGAAAACAAGCTAGATAACACGCACCCGCTTACGCCTTACTTAAGTGATTTAGCGACGCCTGAATACGGCACACTTAAAGCCGAAGACGGCCAAGTAATGCATTATAGGTTATTTAAACCAAGCAATATAAGTGACGCTAAAAAACACCCTGTTATTGTAAACGTATACGGTGGCCCACATGCACAGCGAGTAACTAATAGCTGGCGTAGTAAAAACCTATATTTTCAATATATGGCGCAACAAGGCTATGTGATTTTTCAACTTGATAACCGCGGCTCATACAACCGTGGCAAAAAGTTTGAAGATGCTATTTATAAAAATTTAGGTGAAGTAGAAGTTGCTGATCAAATTAAAGGCGTGGAATTTTTACGTACGCTTGATTATGTAGACCCACAACGTATTGGTATTTACGGCCACAGTTATGGCGGTTACATGGCACTAATGACCATGTTTAAAGCTGGCGATTACTTTAACGCCGGTGTTTCTGGCGCGCCAGTAACCGACTGGGCACTTTACGACACTCATTATACTGAGCGTTATTTAGGCCACCCGGCCACTAATGCTAAAGGCTATGAAAACAGTGCGGTATTTCCGTATATTGACGGCTTAAAAGGTCCATTAATGATTTACCACGGCATGGCCGACGACAATGTGTTGTTTACTCATGCCACTAAATTATTTAAACAATTACAAGATACCAATAAACCGTTTGAAATGATGACCTACCCAGGCTCTAAACACAGCCTACGCGGTAAAACAGTGCAAACGCACCTACACCAAACCATTACTAACTTCTTTAATCGTCATTTTAATGTTAAATAACAACTAAATGTTGAATAAATAGACTAAAGGCTGATTATAAATCAGCCTTTTTTTTGCCTTAATAAGTGCTAAGTTTAGTTATATAAATAAACTTAATAAAAGCACAGCAGTGCTGTACCCATTAAGGAATAAACATATGCTCAACCTTCGTCGTTTTACTATTTTTCAGCGTTTTGCACTGTTAGTTGGTACCGTTGTATTGGGACTGGTTATATTAAGTATTTCGAGCTTAAGTAATCAGTATCAAGCGCTTAAAAATGAGCAATATCTTAAAACTCAAAACCTAGTAGAAACCGCCTATAGCGTTATTGATCACTTTTATAATCTTGAGCAAAGTAATACCCTCACCCAACAACAAGCGCAGTCGCAAGCTTTAGCTACAATTAGTGCCCTTAGGTACGATAATACCAACTATTTTTGGATAAATGACTACCACCCAAAAATGATAATGCATCCATTTAAGCCAGACTTAAATGGTACAGATTTAACTAATAACAAAGACCCCGATGGCACAGCATTATTTGTAGAAATGGTAAAAGTGACTCAACAAGCAGGTTCAGGGTTTGTACCTTATAAATGGCCTAAACCAGGTAAAGACAAACCAGTTGATAAAATAGCGTTTGTGAAGGGCTTTAACCAATGGCAATGGGTTATAGGTTCGGGCGTGTACCTCGACAGTATTGATGGTGCATTTGCTGAGCAACGTAATTTAATAATTATAAATGCCGTGGTAATGATTATTGCACTGATTATATTAAGCTACTTTATTGGTAAAAGTATTATTACTCCAACACGCTTAGCTGCCGACATGATGAAAGATATTTCCCAAGGCGAAGGCGATTTAACCCGCAGCTTAGATGAAACCGGAAATGACGAAATATCTGAGCTTTCTCATTCATTCAACGCGTTTATATTGAAAATGCACGAATCGTTAACGCATGTATCGCAAAGCGCGCACGATGTTAATCAACATGCGCATACCGTTGACGAAGCAAGTAAAACAAGCCAATCATTTATTGAATTACAAAACGACAGTAGCACTCAGGTAGCTGCAGCAATGGAGCAAATGACCCATCAAATTCATGATGTGAGTCGCAATGCTGAAGCCGCCGAGCAAGCTGCAAACGATGCAGCTAGTAATGCATCATCAGGTAAAAATGTCGTTGCCAATACAATAACGGCGATTGAAACACTCTCCAGTAATATAGAAACTGTGAGCCGAGTTACCGCCGATTTAGCCAGCGAAAGTAATAATATAGGATCAGTTCTTGAAGTAATTAGAAGTATTTCAGAGCAAACTAATTTACTTGCCCTTAATGCTGCGATTGAGGCTGCCCGTGCAGGTGAACACGGCCGTGGGTTTGCCGTTGTGGCAGACGAGGTGCGTACTTTAGCAAGCCGTACTGGTAAAAGCACCGACGAAATTCAAGCTATGATCACTAAGCTGCAAAACGGTGCAAAAGCAGCGGTAGAAGCGGTGAAGTCGAGCCAAGCTCTTTCAGCATCAACGGTTGAGCAGGCATCATCAGCAAACACATCATTAAATGAAATTGAACGCTTAGTTAGTGTGATCACCGAAATGAACAGTCAAATAGCGCGTGCTACTGAGCAGCAAACTTTAGCTGCAGATGAAGTGAACTTGCGTATTAACGATCTAGCTAATTCAACTAAAGAGTCACTCGATAATACCAAGCAATTAACCGGTGCCAGCGAGCAGTTAAAACAAAGTAGCTTACAACTCTCAAGTGTAGTAACTCGTTTTAAATTAGATTAAAAATTAAAAGCCCTGTATTTACAGGGCGTTGTTAATTACTACTTTATGGTAATTACAAACAGTAACTAGCAAATAAACTACTTACCGAGGCTGCCGTTGGCTTGCCATGCTGCCAATCGCCGCCCTCTACTGCGCTACCCGCTATGTCCATATGTACATAAGGTAGTGGCTGAGCTGAGTCGTTACCATGCTTGTCTAAGCCGCCAACAATTGCTAAAAACGCCATAGGGAACTGATGTCCTCGTGCCGTTACAGCCGATGCTGCGTTATTACTAGAAAGTACATCGTCTGCTAAAGTACGCGGCTTGATAAAGTCATAATCCTCACGACGAGAACGCGATACTTCTGCGCCATCGGCCCATAAGTCGCCGTTATCAGCGAGCTTTCGTGAAATATTAGCACTACGTGCTGGTCCATTTTCAACGTAAGCACCATAAGGACCCATAGCGCGGGCTGCATGGCCGGTTAAAGTGGCCACTGTAAATAGCGTTGGGTTAATTTGGTTTTTAGCTAAATCTTTCATTTCACTTAACAGGTCGCCCATAGCTAAGCGCCCTTCTGCATCTGTATTACCTATACGTACTCGCACACCTTCACGGCTAGTAATAATTTCATCTGGTACAAAACAATCAGAGCCAATTGAGTTACGTACTACCGCTAAGTAAGCAATTACTTTAACGCCCTTAGGTTGGTAGTCGGCCACTGCTTTCATAAAGCCGGCCACAGAAGCTGCACCGCCCTTATCGCGGCTCATGCCCGCCATATGGCCGCCCACTTTTAAATCAGCGCCGCCGGTATCGTATACTAAGCCTTTACCTACAAACATGAGTGTACGAGTTACCTCGCCCTCTGGTCCATATTCTAATTTAACTACACGCGGGTGATGATGCTCAACAGCGTACGATGCACGAGCTACTGTGCTAAGCATAGGGTAGTTTTTATCTATAACTGCAAGGTCATCAATAACATCAACTACAACATTACTGCCTTTAAATAAATCAACACAGTAATCTGCAAAACGTGGCGGCGCCATGCGCTCAGGCTCAGTGCCACATAAATCACGCGCTGCGTATTGTCCAGCTGCAAGTGCATTCACTGCTTTAATTGTTTGCTCTGTGGCATCAACCAAACCAATTTGCGTAATTGGCTCAATAGCCTCGCCATGATATTCGCGCGCTTCTAATGGCTGCCACAATGCTTGGCAAGTTCCTAAGTAAGCAACTTCTAGCGCATGCTGATAACGGCTGTCGGCATTTATATTAGGCAAGTAAATAGCAGGGTTAACACTGCCCGATGCTTTAGCTTCATTTATTGCTAATTTTGCAGCATCAAAATAACGGCGTACATCGTCGTAGTCTCTATTTAATGGCCCAGTAGGCGCCAGTACTACACGTTTATTGTTAATAACTAATAAAGTTACTTGCTTACCGATACGTGAATCTACTTTTGCTTGCGCTGCAATAGCGTCGCGTAATGGATTGTTAGCTAATTGAGAAAAGTCATCACTAATTATAATGAGTGCGTCATGCGCGTTGCATTCAAGGCTAGCGCTCATTGGCTGAGCCACTACTGCTTTAGGGTATGCCATAAATAAAGGTCCTGTTAAAAACATAAGCCTCTATTATCGTTGATTTGAATATTGAAGACCAGCAAGCTGCGATAAGCTCCCCGCTTAAGTTAACATGCGCTGGCAACTTGTCACTACAGGGTTTACATATCGAGTATGCTCAGCTGCAAATTATGTTGCGGCTGATTCTTTATTCCTACCCCAATACCTAACAAACGCACTGGTTGCTGTAAGCCGCGTTGATACGCTTTAGCTAATAGTTCGCTAAAAATATCGCTATTTAATTGCTGATGCGCCTGATCGGCTGAGGTCACTACAAAATTAGCAAATTTCACTTTAACACTAAGTTTATTTACCTGATTTTGCAGCTGCTGCTTGTTTAGTCGAGTGGTTAACTCCTCAAGCAGTGAAGGTAGTTGTTCTAGGCATTCTTGTAAACTATTTTTATTGTACTCATAAGTATGCTCAACGCTTAGCGATTTACGTACGCGCTCAGTAGACACCCGGCCTATGTGTTCACCAGCGCACTTTTGATATAACGACACGCCAAAATTACCTACATGTTGCTGCATCCAATTTACGCCTTTTTCGCGTACATCTTGGCCTGTATACAAACCTTTTAAGTTAAGCTTTTCAAGCGTGACCTTACCTACCCCCGGAATTTTACCCAGCGGTAGCTGTGCTAAAAAGGCATCAACCTGATCGGGCAATACTACAAACTGACCATTGGGTTTGTTTTCGTCACTGGCTATTTTGGCAATAAATTTAATTGGCGCAATACCAGCCGAGGCAGTAAGCCCTGTGGCATTATAAATATCAGCACGAATTTGCTGCGCAATAAGTGTAGCGCTGCCTTTACACTGCTCACTATGGGTTACATCTAAATAGGCTTCGTCAAGAGAGAGGGGTTCAATTAAATCTGTATAGCGACTAAACACGGCACGTATTTGCGTCGACACGTCTTTATAAACAGCCATACGCCCAGGCACTATAACTAAGTCGGGGCATAACTGCTTAGCATGATAATTAGACATAGCCGAGCGCACGCCATATTCCCGAGCAATGTAATTTGCAGTAGAGAGTACGCCACGGCGACTATTACCACCAATTGCTAGTGGTACATTGGCAAGTTTAGGGTTGTCGCGCATTTCGACCGCCGCATAAAAGCAGTCCATATCTATATGAATAAACTTTTTCATTACCACTATAACAACTGTTTATTTATACAGCCATTATTATAGAGTCACCTGTAATTAGCAAGCTTGCACCCTATTAAAAACAGCGTTTATTATTTTTACGCTTTTTAAAAGAGTACAGCCAAAACCCTGCTTCCAACGCAAAGCCCACAACTGTTAAAGCAATTACACCCGATGCATTACCCATCGCGTAACAAATAAATGCGGCTATAAAAACTAAACAGACTAAAAGCCAATTAACGACACTTTTCATACATATCTCCCTAGCTGTGTTATATAACAATAAAGCTTTTATTTAATTAAACCAAACATAAAATACCCTAGGTTAATTACCTTGAGGTAATAACCCCATATTGATAATCTAAACACTTTAAAATTAAAGGGCGTAAATGTATGCAAACGTTTAAAGATCAACATCCTATTCATACTGATATTACTGTGGCATGGGGAGATATGGATGCCCTGCAACACGTAAATAATGTCGTTTATTTACGCTATTTTGAAATAGCTCGCATCGATTTTTTAAATAAAATAAATCTTTTTGAAACTATTAGCAGCAAAGGTATTGGCCCTGTGATCAGCGAAAACACCATTCGCTATAAACGCCCGGTTACTTTTCCCGATACTCTCACTGTAGGTGTCACCATTAGCGATATTAAAACAGATCGCTTTATGATGAACTACAACGTGTTTAGCCACGCGCAAAATGCCATTACCACTACGGGCACTTCGCAAGTCGTAATGTTTGACTTTCAAACTGGTAAAAAGTCGCCAATCACTGAGCCGCTTTTATCTGCTATACAGCAATATACCCAAAACTAAGCCAGTAAATAAGGAGCTTATATGCAATACAACCCACTAGGTAGCAGTGGTGTAAACGTCTCAAGGGTCTGCTTAGGTAGTATGACGTGGGGGTTACAAAACACGCAAAGCGATGCAGATCAGCAAATAGCTTATGCGCTTGAGCAAGGTGTTAACTTTATTGATACCGCCGAAATGTACGCTGTGCCGCCATCTCCCGACACCTACGGCAAAACAGAGCAAATTATTGGCAACTGGTTAGCGCGCAATCAAGATAAACGTAGCGACATAGTACTTGCCACTAAAATTGCCGGAAACGGTTTAGAGTGGATACGTGAAGGTAGCAATATTACCCGCCAAACAGTCATTGCCGCGGTTGATGATTCGCTTAAACGCTTGCAAACCGATTACATTGATTTATACCAACTACACTGGCCCAACCGCGCCACGCCACATTTTGCCAAACAATGGCCAGGTATGCTTAAATTTACCGAGGTAGATACGCAGCAACAAACTGCCGATATGCTCGATATATTAGAAGGTTTAAACGACTGCGTAAAAGCCGGAAAAATAAAACACTGTGGCCTTTCAGACGATACACCTTGGGGTGTTAACCAGTTTTTAAACTTAGCTAAAGAGCATAATTTACCGCGCATGGTGTCGATTCAAAACGAATTTAGCCTAGTACACGCCAAAGATTGGCCTTACTTAATAGAACAATGTGTACACGAAGATATTGCTTATTTACCTTGGTCACCATTAGCTGCGGGTTCATTAACCGGTAAATATTTAAACGGCGCACGCCCTGAAGGAACGCGTTGGACCTTTATGCAACGTAACGGTATTTTCCGCGATACGCCAAACGCACAACAAGCAATAAAGCAATACGTAGAACTTGCTCACGCCCATAATTTAACCCCAGCAGAACTTGCCCTAGCTTGGTGTAATAAAGTAGATGGCGTAACTTCTACTATTATTGGTGCCACGTCTATGGCGCAATTAAAAGAAAATATAGGCGCGTTTAACCTTACTTTAAGCGATGAAATTCTCGGCGCTATTAATCGTATTTTTAGACAATACCCTATGCCTTATTAAGCTAATGCGCATTAATTAAAAAGACCAAGTTAAAAGTAAAAACCGCAAGCTAAGTGCACCTACTCCATAGGTGCACTTTTAACTTTGCATTATTACTCGGCCTGCCATTTATACGCCAATATACGTTGCCCATTGGCGTACAGCGTGACACTAAATATACTGCCCGCCGTTACTTCACCAACCCCTGCAGGTGTGCCGGTCATTATCACGTCGCCATCTTCTAAGTACATAAAGTCACTAATTTCAGCTAAAATTTGCGCTGGTTTATGTAACATAAAATCGCTATTGCCTTGTTGTATTGGTTGATCGTTTATTTTGAGCTCAAAGCTAAAATGTTGCATGTCCTCGTTAAGCTCAACAAACGGCGTTAATAGCACAGAGCCGTCAAACGCTTTTGCTCGCTCCCACGGCAAGCCTTTGTTTTTTAACTTAGCCTGCACTTCGCGTTTGGTTAAATCAAGCCCCAAGCCAACGCCAACTAAACGACTATTTTTTACCACAAAGCAAAGCTCGGTTTCGTAATGTAAAACATCCTTATTATGCTTTGCTAGCAACTTAGTACCAATTGCACTATTAGGCTTATTAAATAACACCATTTGCTCTGGCAGTTCATTATTTAACTCTGCAATGTGTGCGGTGTAATTACGCCCTACACACACCACTTTTGAGGGCAATACGTTGTCACAACCCAATGTTACTAACTGCATAAATCAACTCTATATTGTTGGTTAAATAAGTGTTTCGAGCAAAGCTAAATTAATTGGTTTAAGCAGCACTTGCTCAATTTCAAGCTGTTTAATTTTTACTGGATCAGGTTCCATACCACTAACAATAACGCGCTTTAATTTTGGATAATGTTGTTTTATATGGTTTGCTAAATCTAAACCACTGCCGTCGGGCAGGTTCATATCTAGTAGCACTTTATCATAGTTAGCATCTGTTTTAAGTATGGCTAAACAATGCTCATAACTGCTTGCTATGTGTGTTTCAACCCCTAAGCTTTCTAGTAAAAGTTGCGTTATTTGCGCCGCATCGGCGTCGTCTTCTACTAATAAAAAGCGGGTATTACTATGGGTAACTTCGGGGGGAATTAATACATCTGCTGTTTTATTATTTTTACTAAGCGTATCTTGTAAGCACTGATACAGTAAGTTGGAATCGACTGGTTTTGCTATCACATTATTAAACCCTAATGCTGATAACTCATTATGAATGCCTTTCATAGTTGCTGCCGTTAAGGCAATAATTGCGCCTTCAAAGCCAATTTTTCTAAGCTCTATGGTGGCTTCTTTTCCGCCCATAATTGGCATATGTATATCCATAAAAATAGCGTCGTAGTCTATTCCTTGTTGCTGGGCATTACGTACTTTTTCAAGCGCTTGCTTACCGTGCTCAGCGTAATCTACTTTTGCTCCTGCAGAAGTGATCATGTGGCCAACTAAAACGCGTAAATCACGTAAATCATCAACCACTAATACCCTACCATTAACTTTACATGGTGCATTTTTTTGCTGCATATTAGGGGTTAAGTCGAGCCTTAATATGCTACGCTCTACATTTTTAATATTGCCCGGATAGAGCGAAATAATAAATTTAGAGCCTTTGCCTATTGCTGAATCTAAGGCTATTGAGCCCTGCATTCTGTTAAGTAACTCAGTACAAATAGCAAGTCCTAAACCTGCACCGCCCACTGCACGCGACTCAACATCGGCTATTTGTTCAAACGGTTTAAATATAAGCGCTTGTTTTTCGGGGGCAATGCCCATGCCCGAGTCTTCAATACTAAAAAATAGCATTTCACGGTCGCTAACAAACTCAGTCCAAGCACAAAGAGTTATTTCGCCTTGCTCGGTAAATTTAATTGCATTGTTGATAATGTTTATAAGTATTTGTCGAAGGCGAGTTGCGTCAATATTAACGATTAAAGGCAAGGGCTGCAGCGATTCAAAGCGTAATGACAAGCCCTTATCAAGCGCCGACACTCGCATTAAAGTAAATACGTCAGCCATTAAGCTATCAAGATTTACATCACTGCAATTAAGTTCAAGCTTATCGGCCGCTATTTTTGATAAATCGAGGACGTCATTAAGTAAGCTTAATAAGTGTTTACCATTGCGATAAATTACACCTAGCTCGTTTTCGGCTTGTTTACTAAAGTCGCTTTGCATTAATAATTCGGTGTAACCTAAAACCGACGACAGCGGCGTACGTAGCTCGTGGCTTAAGTGTGCTAAAAAGCGATCTTTTGAGCGGTTTTCGGCTTCGGCTTTTAATCGTTCAAGTCGCTCATCTTCAACATCGCGACGGGCTAAAGCATAACGTATTGCGCGCGCAAAGCGGCTAGTGGTCATTTCACTTTTAACTAAATAGTCTACAGCGCCGGCATCAAGTGCAGCCGAATCTAACGCTTCATTAGATTGCCCTGTTAACATAATTATTGGGCCACTAAAGCCGTTTTTTATTGCTTGTTTTAATACACTTAAGCCATCTGAGGCACCTAAGCGATAATCTAGCAGACAAATGTCATGCTTATTCTCACTAAGTACTTTAACTGCTTGTTTAGGGTCGCTAACCCACTCAATCTCAAATGTATGGGAACTGAGCTGCTCAAGATAATCGCTAGTAAGAATATAATCATCTTCATCATCTTCAACAAGTAGCAGCTTGGTTGCCTTAATAGACATGCAATCTCCCGTTTTAGTGGCTGTTTTTAATCATTATAAGTATTTGGTAACTCTACAAACTCAACCCAGTACTTACCGAGTGCTTTCATTAGTTCAACTAAACCATCAAAGGTAACTGGCTTAGTTATATACGACGCAGCACCTAAGTCGTAGCCTTTAACCATATCTTCTTCTTGCTTTGAGGTAGTTAAAATAACAACAGGTATACCCTTTAAGCATGGGTTTGCTTTAATAGCTTGCAATGCCTCGCGGCCATCCATACGTGGCATATTTAAGTCTAATAAAATTAAACCTGGTCTGGGTGATGTATCTTTTTGCTCAAATTTACCTTTTCGCTCCAAGTACTCTAATAGCTCCACACCATCTTCAACAAAATGTAACTCGTTAAGTACACGGCTTTCGGTGAGGGCATCTTGAGTTAATAAACGATCATCTTCATCATCATCAGCCATTAAAATAGTGATTGGTTTTACTTTCGTAAGTGGCATTTAAGCCTCTCCTTGCAATGTGAAAAGCTCGCTTTCCACAGGTAGTTTTATTATGAAGCTTGCACCCTCACCCATGTTACTTTGTGCTGTTATAGTACCGCCATGACGCTCTACTATACGCCGACAAACAGATAAACCTATGCCGGTGCCTTTATATTGCGAGCGACCATGTAAACGCTGAAATGGAACAAATATTTTATCTGCATAATCTGGCGAAAAACCAATACCGTTGTCTTTAACGGTAATTATTTGCCAACAAACTTCGGTATTATGCCCTTCACTAAACTCACTCGTTTTTATGTGTTCAATATTAATAACCGGTTGTTGTTCTGGATGTCTAAATTTAACCGCGTTTGAAATTAAGTTTAAAAATAACTGTTGCATCTGGCTTGGGTCGGCCTGAATTATTGGCATATCGCCCACATTAACCTGTGCATTAGACTCTTTAATAGCAATTTCTAAATCACTTAAAATATCATTTAATACATTATTTAAATCGGTATCAACAAAGTTTTTTCCACGGGTGGTAATACGCGAAAACTCTAATAAATCATTAATTAAATTAGACATGCGCTGCGCTGCATTTTTCATGCGCGCTATATAGTCCATGCCTTTTTCACCTAGCTCATCTTTAAACATAGTTTCGAGACGATCACTAAATGCTTGAATTTTACGCAGTGGCTCTTGCAAGTCATGGCTTGCTACAAAGGCAAACTCTTCTAGCTCGCGGTTACTGCGACTCAACTCATCTGAATAAAGCGTTAGCTCTTGAGTTCGCTCTGTCACTTTGTTAGCTAGCGTTTCGTTTTGTTTTTCAAGCTCTGCACGATACTGCGCAGCATTTCTTAAATTTAACCGTGTAAGTACAAACATGCCTATAATTAGCAAACCGCTAGTGACTGCGGTAATAACAAAGGTAATTTTAGCTTCATTTTTTATTTTTGCTAACTTAGAAAAATGGCTAACTTTAAACAGCATTTCTCGATCTTGAATTTCGTTTACCGCTAAGCGAATTTTTTTATACAGCTCTCGTCCTTTATCTGTGTTTACTAAATACAGCGCACTGCGCTCTTTATTATTTTGCGCTAAGTTAACGGTCTTTTTTAATTCAATTTCCTTTTGATCCACTAACGACAATAACAGTGCAATACGCTCTGCCTGGCCATTAATTTCTGAACTTAATGATTTTACATGCTCAGTTTGTGACTCAAGCTGCTCAAGTGCATCATAATAAGGAACTAAATAATCACTTTTTTCTGTAAGTAAATAACCTCGCTGACCCGACTCGGCCTGCACAACTGACAAATGTAACTTTTCGATAGCGCTAGTGAGCATACTGGTATTGTCTAAACTATTTTGCGTTTGGCTTAATCCTTGTATGGTATTTACTGCCAAAAATGCATTACCAATAATAATAGATAACACCACAACAATAAATGTTGCCCAAATGACATTAGCTTTACTTGGTTCTTTTTGCGTACTCATTTAGCATCCTAATTCAAAGAGATAAATTATTGCGAGTCTGTAATTGTTTGTAAGCTTTCGCTGCACTGCTGACAGTTAGCAATAATTTTATTTAGCGCATCGAGTGCTTTCTCTTTAGGCATATCGTTTTCTAGCACCAGCTTTATCAGCTCCGCATTCATCGAAATTCGATTAAGTGGCGCTCTCGCATCATGTACTAACTCATTCAGAGGTTTTTTACTGTGATTGCTCATTGTTTTCCTCAAATTTTATTTATATTCGCCAATGCCACCATAAGCATTAAGGCGGTTATAAAGTGTTTTAGTACTAATACCCAGCATTTGTGCAGCCAGTGTTTTATTACCTTGTACCTTATCGAGCGTGGCATGAATAAGTTCTTTTTCTACTTCTTCAATGGTTTGTCCTGCCGATACTTGCTTGTCGTTAACTTGGCTATTCACTTTTGAAAATGGCGACTCTAAATTATCGGGTAAGGTAATATCACTGGTTTGTGGTTCGCTCATAATAAAGGCACGATGTATTGCATGGCGTAGCTCGCGCACGTTACCAGGCCAGTCATAGCTTTGTAGCTCTTTTAACTGTTCGTTATTCCAATTAAATGCGGTGCCATTTTCATCATTTAATTGCTCTAAAAAGGCATTTGCTAATAGTGGAATGTCTTCTTTACGATCGCGCAGTGCGGGTATATCTATAGGAAACACTGCCAATCTAAAATAAATATCTTCACGAATAATATTATTTTGCGCTAAATCGGTAAGTGAGCGGTTAGTGGCGGAAATAACTCGGCAATTTGTAGGTATTTCGCGGTTTCCGCCAACACGTGTTACTTTTTTTGTTTCTAGCACGCGCAGTAAGTTAGGTTGCATACCAATTGGCATTTCGGTTACTTCGTCTAAAAATAACGTGCCGTCATTTGCTTGTTCAAACACGCCTTCTTTACGTGCAATAGCACCGGTAAATGCGCCTTTTTCATGGCCAAACAGCTCACTACTAATTAACTCTTTTGAAAAACCACCACAGTTACTTGCCACCAGCGGTCCTTCACATTCGCTGGCATTATGAATGGCCTGAGCAACCACTTCTTTACCCGCACCACTTTCGCCCATAAGCATTACGTTGGCGTGGGTTTTAGCCACTCGCTCTATCATGGTGTACAGCTTATGCATTGCTGTAGACTCGCCTATTAGCGTACCAAAGTGGCGGGTTATAGCTGATGATTTCGTTTTTTTAATGGTTTTTTTCGGGCCATTTAACACCCTTTCAAGATCTTCACGCTGCAATGGCTTTAATAAATGCGCAACATTAGGTTCGCACATGTCGGCTAAAATCCCCTTTACCGAAGGGTGCCCAGATATTAGAGTTATTTTAGGTGAATGGCCTATCATTTTTAAATGATCAAGTAGGTGTAAGCCGCTACCGTCGGGGAGCATAAAGTCGAGCAGTATGTGATCAAAACTATTGTTTTCTAGCCACTGATGGGCTTCTTTTAAACTGGTTGCTGTACTTATGTTATGGCCGAGGAATTCGACTATATGACAAACCACGTCACTAAACTCAACGTCATCGTCCACTAATAGTATATTTAACATGATTAATCCCTATGCTTTTTTATTATTCTACTTGGCCTTAGCACTAAAAGAAAGGCGCGCTATTTGTAGCTTAAATTACAGAGCTTATATTATTTAGTTACATTTTCATCAGTGAACAGTGTAAGCATACTTGATGTACTTAAACTTAAAAAACACTCACTTTATATACTATTTAATAAAAACCTAAAATAAATAACTGATATAATTTAACTTTATTACAGGAGAGCCAATGCGCCCATTAAAAACCCTCATTCACCCAAGTATTAATATTGAACAAGGCAGCCAATTTACACGTATTACCGCCCGCGCTATTGCCATGCATAAACAGCATATTTTATTAATGTATACAAAGAGATACGATGACTTTAGTTTACCTGGTGGCGGTGTTGATGAGCACGAAAGTATAGAGCAAGGGTTAATACGTGAGCTACAAGAGGAAACCGGCGCACAAAATATAGTAATAAAAAAAGAGTTCGGCCTATATGAAGAGTACCGCCCTTGGTACAAAGACGACTTTGACATTATTCATATAAAGTCTTATTGCTATGTATGTAATATTGACCAAAAGTTAGGCCAAGCGCAGCTTGAACACTACGAGCAACAAAATGGTATGGTTGCCAAGTGGGTAGATATAAATGAAGCAATTGAGCATAACGAGCGAACACTTGCCACCAGCGATAAGCAGGGGCTGTCGATTATTCGCGAAACCTATTTACTCAAAGAAATAGCTAAACAGTTATAGCCTGTAATTAGCTTTACTTACACCTGAGTAAAGCTCAACAAGGTATTTTTTTTGTGCTATAAAAACGATACAAGCCAACTAAATTACTGCTTAAAAATAAGCTTTCCATAACAATAGCGACCGGTGAGCCTGCAAAAGCGTTATGGCTTATCCAAAATAAAGTACCTACAACCATACATAAACGCATATGTAAGTCGTGCTTTTGAAACGATGCAAACGTTTGAATTAACGTCGCAATAAGTGCCAGTGCGCTAAACCAATCTTGCCAAGTAAAATAAACAGCCACGCAACACAGCAGCATAAAAGCATACATTGCCCACGTTTTACGTGCATAAATGCAGTAAAAATACCTAAAGGCGGCAATTAACATTAAGCAACCTGCGCTATTGTGCCCCAACATAAAAAAGTGCACTGCAGTCAGCAATACCGACATAAATAAGCAGGTTAAAATTAACGAACGCGACTTAAACTGAAACGAAGCAAGGTCAAGTAATGTTGCTATAGCAACTAACGACTGAGCAATTAAAAACATAGTGACTCCTTAAAACAGCAAGTCTAACTAGCTTTAACGTTATTACTCTTAACTTAAGTTAAGTCGTTTACGAATTCTTGATAAAGAAATTGCCGAAATACCAATATACATAGCCACTTGAGTTAAACTTAGCTGCGCCAACCAATGGGGCTTTTCGGCTAATAAATAACGGTAGCGTTGCTCGGGTGTATTAAGCAATAAAAATGCTTCTTTGGCCTCTTTAAATATAAGCTGCTGCGCAATAAGTTGTTGCTTAATTATTTGCCATTCGGGTTGATTAAATACATTCAATGGGACGCTAATAACGCTTACCCTATTAATTACTTTTAGTTGATAAAACGCTTCGGTATTCGTTAGCCAGTTTCCATAAAGTAGCGCAAACTCATCTTTAAAGTAAAACTCCTTACACCTTTGCCCGCCCTGTGCATCATCATGTATTGCACCTAACACCCCATCAAGAATTAAATAGCCATAACGCTGCTTTTGCCCTTGTTGTAACAATACGGTATCGCGCGCTATATGCTTAATTGGGTATTGCGCTGCAAGTTGCAGTTTTAAATTTGCAGCAAGTTCTTGATAGCTATCGCCTAGCGGCAAGATTGAAATTTCATTCATTTATATTAACCATTTTTTGATGAGGGTTTACTGGCTCTAACTAGCAAGCTAATAATAAAAAGCTAAGCCTAAAAACACGTAAATTACTTTAATTTTCTTGTAAATTTTGCAGCTACTTGCATTGTTTACAAAATATAACAGATAAATAAACTATAAGAATATTAAATTCATATTATAAAAAACATTAAATTTATTAATAACATAAACTTATAAATAAACTCGAATAGAACTTTAACTGGCATTACCTTTGCACTTCTCAGTACAGACAAACATAGAGGAGATTACAATGAGCAACACAGTTAATACGATCAATCCAACAACTGAGCAAATCATTAATACCTATACGCTGCTGTCGCAACAGCAAGCTGAGCAGGTAATCGAAAAATCTCATCAAACCTATTTACAGTGGCGCTTAGTGTCAGTGACCGAACGTGCAAAACACTTAAACAAATTAGCTTCATTATTCGAAGAGCAAAAAGATGCCATCGCCAAGCTTATGACCGAAGAAATGGGTAAAGTATACGCCCAAGGTTTGCAAGAAGTTGAACTGTGCGCAGGCATTTGTCGTTACAGTGCCGAGCACGGCCCTAAAATTCTTGCTGATGAAGAACGTGACATGGACGGCGGTCGCGCAATTGTTAGCTATCAGCCTACGGGTGTACTACTTGGCATTCAGCCTTGGAACTTTCCGCTTTACCAGGTAATTCGTTACAGCGCCGCTAATATTATGGCCGGTAACACCACAGTGTTAAAGCATGCCAGTAATGTATTTGGTATGGCCGAAAAAATTGAAACCTTGTTTAAACAAGCCGGATTTCCTGAGCACTGCTTTAGTAACCTACTTATTGATGGCAAAACAGCCAGCGCACTCATAGCGCATAAAGCGATTAGCGGCGTTACCTTTACCGGTAGCGATAGCACAGGTAAAAAAGTGGCCGAGCAAGCGGGTAAATACGTTAAAAAAACCGTACTAGAGCTTGGCAGTAACGACGCCTTTTTAGTACTTGATGACGCCGATTTAGAACTTGCCGTAAAAACTTGTGTAGCAGGACGTATGGTCAACAACGGCGAAACGTGTGTTTCGGCAAAACGTTTTGTAGTGGTTGAATCTCTGTATGATGACTTTAAAGCGAGAGTAAAACAGCAGTTTGAAGCCATGAAAATGGGCGACCCAATGGCCGACGGCACTGATTTAGGCCCAATGGCACGTAAAGATTTACGCGACGGTATTCACGAGCAAGTAATGCAATCGGTTAAAGCAGGAGCAAACATAGTCACCGGTGGTGAAATACCAGAGCAAACCGGCTTTTACTACCCTCCTACGCTACTTGATAATTTAGCGCCAGGCATGCCAGCGTACGACGACGAATTATTTGGCCCTGTTGCCTCGCTTATAAAAGCGAAAGACAACAACGATGCAATGAAAATTGCTAACTCGTCTCGCTATGGTTTAGGTGGCGGCATTTTCTCAAAAGACGAGAAAAAAGCCATTGAGCTGGCTAAAAAGCACTTCGACACCGGCATGATCAACATAAACGGCTACGGTTTAGCGCAACCAAACTTACCATTTGGTGGAGTTAAAGAAAGTGGCTACGGTCGAGAGCACGGCGGCTTTGGCATGCGCGAATTTGTGAACGTTAAAAGCATCATGATCCACAGCTCATAAACTTACTATAAAGTACGAGTACTAAACACTCGTTACTAGAAAGTAAAATAAAACACCGCGCTAATTCAGCGCGGTGTTTTTGTATTCAATTTATCTAACATCAATTTTTGTTATTACGATTTTATATCGCACTTTTACTCATCATTTTTATCACGTGCTAAAACGCAGCACCTAAGCTCTTTATAAATTAATTACTGAAAGCTTAACTCTTTTCAAACACTGGCACTTTGCGTTTATCTGCTTTGCTCATAGCGAGTTGTTGAATCTCTTCTTGCTTGTGCTGCGCCGATTTAGTTTCTAGCGATTGTTGGTCGGCATTTTCAAAGGTTAGCTCGGTTAATAGCGCGAAGTGATCAGAACCGTATTTAGCTAATCGTTTAATACGCTTTACTTTAAACCCTTCGCTGTGAAATAAATGATCCAGCGGCCAGCGCATAAAAAAGTAACTTGCATGAAAAGTATTGTAAAAGCCACGGCCTTTACGGGGGTCTAGTAAGCCACTAATTTGCATAAACAAACGGGTACTGCGCGACCAAGCTACGTCGTTTAAGTCGCCGGCAACTATGGTTGGCCGTGTTGGGTTTTTAAGTGCTTTTGCTACCATAATTAGTTCTGAGTCGCGCGGCCGCGATGAGTCTTCTTCGGTGGGGCTTGGTGGCGCTGGGTGAATAAAGTGCGCTTGCATTTTAACCCCTTGTGCACTTGCAAATAAAATATGAATTGACGGTATGTCGTCTTCTATTAGCTGGCATATTTGTGCGTCAAATATTTTAAATTTACTGTATAGGTGCATGCCGTAACGGTTGTCTTTAGGGCACTCTATGTAATATGGATAGTCTTTTTTAAGTACTGATAACTTATTTTGCCACCAGCTGTCACTTTCAAGGGTAATAAGCAGGTCGGGTTGATGCTGATCAACCAAGCTAATTAATTGCTCACTGTTATGGTTCGACATAAGTACATTTGCCGACATAATTCTTACACTGTGCGCAATGTGTTTTGAGGCGCTTTGCACTTCTTTTTTTGCCAACCAAGTATATGGGTATATCCACTTTCCCTGTAAAAACAGAATTAATACAGCGCCTGCAACAATATACAAAAAGTCTGTGGCGTTATTAAATGCAAAGTACCCAGCAACACATGCTATAAAGCTTGCAATATAAAACACTTGTAAGCGAATAAAGTCGCAACCACGCACCAGGTAATGCTGGCTATACGCCATAGGTAATAGCGTTATAAATAATAAAAAACTTGTTATTATTGCCAGCGTAATAAACATTTAAATTCCTGTTGGTTGCTTATCGACTCAAAATAGACAGTATTTCGCGCGTGTCGTGTACCATATGAATAATAGTACGATCTACCTCTATGCGTACAGTACCTTTATCTCGGTATCTGTCTATTACTTTGGCACGCTTATAAATATCACGCTCTAAATATCACCTCTGTGGTAACTTTTATGCCAACCCGGTGGTGTCCACCCTTGACGAATAAGTTTTTTAGCTTCTTATTTAGATAAGTAGTTATCGTGGCGATCATATTTTTTATGGTGTTTTTTCCACTCATGCTTATTTGAATAGTGTTTTTTATTATGGTGTTTTTTATTGTACTGCTTGTTTGAGCCATGCTCGTATTTACTATGTTTATTATGGTGCTTATCATAATAATCATCTTTGTCGTGCTTTGCTTGTGCGTTAAATGAGCTCAATATTAAAATAATTAATGCGCTATAAATGGTTTTATACATAGTTAATCTCTGCTTTAGTTAATAACGCAAGATTAACAAGTTAGCCTGAACATTATATGAAACTCTGTATAAATTAATCTTAACGCTGCTTATATTGCGTTTTACAATGGCTGCGCATAATGGCGGGATCACGCAGCTTTAAATGTTTGGTTTTGCGCCCAGCGTGGCGTTTTCGCCATACTTTAAAGCTACCGCTGGCAATATTTTGGCGCATAAAAACCACCAACTGCGAATAGTTTAAGCCATAAAGTTGCTCTATTGCTTCAAACGGGGTTCTATCCTCCCATGCCATTTCTATAATGCGCGATTGCTGCTGGGCGTTAAACATAGTTATTTTCTCTTTAAAAAATAACTAATACGAAGCACTAAAATTGCACGATCAATTTAACTTAAGCCATATAAAATAGAGATATATTTAATTACGGTTATTTTTTATCATTATTTTAGAAGAAGAAAGTTTAAGTGTATGATATTAAATATATCTATAACCAAGTATAGAGAAGTTAACTATGTTTACAAAGCTGCCACGCTGGGTTGAATATGGCGCATTTACACTGGCATTTATTGCCGGCATTGTGAACGCCGTGGGTTTATTAGGATTTGAACATCAGGCTATTTCTCATTTGTCGGGCTCTGTTACTTTATTTGGCATTAAATTAATGAGTGATGGCAGTGCGGCATTATTACTGTTCAGTATCATAATTAGCTTTATGCTTGGCTCTGCGTTGTCGGGGTTTTTACTCAACGGTGGTTCGTTAAAGTTAGGCCGACATTACGATACTTTATTGTTTATTGAAGGGTTATTACTACTAGCCAGTGCCTACTTACTTTATAGCTCCTTTGTTTATGGCATAGTGCTGGCATCTGCCGCTTGTGGTTTACAAAATGCGCTGGCAACCAATTACAGTGGCGCAGTAGTACGTACTACACATTTAACCGGTATTTTTACCGACCTTGGTTTAATGATGGGCCGCGCATTAAAAGGCGATGCTGTAGATGGCCGAAAATTCATGGTGTTTTTACTGATCACCCTAGGTTTTTTATGCGGTGGTGCAATTGGGTTTATGCTATTTGAATTGTTTTCTGTAGCAACTTTAGTAGTACCGGCTGTTATGTGCTTTATTTTATCAATTACTTATCGGCTTTATCGTTTACGCAATACCGTTTAACGCAAGTTATTTCAATACGTTTGCCTAACGCTTACCATAGCACTATTGCCATATAATCAATGTGTAGGAATATATGAAACGCCATTACTTCCCCCCTTTGCTGTTACTCTCTCAGCTACCACTTATAGCCATTGCCAAGCAAAATGATGCTCAGCCAATTGAGCGCATAACAACCACTGCGTCGCGTGTTGAGGCGCTTAGTACACAGTTACCCGTAATTATTAGCGTGCTCAATGAAGCACAATTAAATGCCATTGCTCCTACGCATATTGAAGAAGCCATGCAAAGAGTCGCTGGCGCAAATATACAACGTGGTAATGGCCAAGAATATTTACCCGCGCTGCGCTCACCTGTTTTATCCGGCGCAGGTGCCTGTGGTGGTTTACTCACACTTGAGGATGGTATTGCACTAAGAGCAGCTGGGTTTTGTAATATAAACGAGTTGTTTGAAGCACATAGCGAAATGGCGCAGCGTATAGAGGTACTTAAAGGCCCTGGTTCTGCCCTGTATGGCTCAAATGCGGTGCATGGGGTTATTAACGTGATCACCCCAGATACAACGCAAGATGGCGGCTTAATCGGACTAGATTATGGCTCGTTTGGCTATAACCGCTATAAATTACGTGCTGGCCACGATATGGGCAGCAGTGGGTTAGGTATTAACGCCAGCATTACTGACGACAGCGGCTATCGCGATGATGAAAGCGTAAAACAACAAAAGGTAAACTTACGTCACCGGTATAATAATAGCGATTTAGCGCTTACTTCTGGGCTTACTTATACCCATTTAGATCAACAAACCGCAGGCTTTATTACTGGCCTTAAAAGCTATAAAGACGAGAGCATAGCACAACAAAACTTTGATCCGGATGCGTTTAGAAAAGCACGTTCGTTACGAGTATGGAGTAACGCCACTTGGCAAATAAATGACGATACACTCTCAACAACGGTGTATTTTCGTAACCAAAGTATGGACTTTTTTAAGCATTTTTTACCTGGTACGCCACTAGAGCACAACAGTCAAACCGGTGTGGGGCTGCAGTCGCTTTATCAACATCAGCTAGAGGATAATATTAAGCTTAACTTTGGCCTAGATGGCGAATACACCCGCGCCGACTTTTTACAAAGTCAAAACAAGTCAACTCAAGGCTCGGCATTTTTAGTTGCTACAGTCCCCCAAGGTAAGCATTACGATTACGACGTAAATGCCACTTTATATGCACCTTTTGCCAGTGTTGATCTGCAACTAAACGATTGGTTAGTTACTCTTGGCGCTCGTTATGAGCACATGCAATACGACTACACTAACAACATGTTAGCGGGGCGCACGAAAGAAGACGGTACAGAGTGCGGATTTGGTGGTTGCCGATATAGCCGCCCTGCAAGTACAAAAAATAATTTTAGTAACTTATCGCCAAAACTTGGGGTTAGCTATCAGTACACTGTTAATAACCTGCTTTATGCTAACTTTTCGCGTGGCTACCGAGCGCCACAAGCCGCCGAGTTATATCAGTTACAACGCCAGCAAAACACCACTAATTTAAGTGCCGAAATAGCTAATAATGCTGAGTTTGGCTTAAAAGGCGTTTATCAAAATAGTCGTTATAATTTATCGGTTTATGCTATGAGTAAGCACCATACTATTTACCGCGACAGCGACTTTTTTACCGTGAATAATGGCAGCTCGCGCCACCGCGGGATTGAGTTTAAACTTGAGCATGCTCTCACCTCAACTTGGTCAGTTAACTTTGCCGCCAGTTATGCCAAGCATAGTTATACTAATGAGCAAATACTCAATAATATCAATATTAAAGATAATGATGTTGATACCGCCCCGCGTAAAATTGCCAATTTAGATTTAACCTGGCAGGCGTTTAATAACGCCAATGTGGCACTGCAATGGCATCATGTTGGTCGTTACTATACCGATCCTGAAAACTTACACAGTTATGACGGGCATGACATTTTAAGTTTACGAGCGCAGTGGCAAATAACAAATAACTTAGCGCTTGCAGCGCGTATTATTAACTTAACCGATACCGCTTATGCCGAGCGCGCCGATTACACTAGCTTTACCGGCGACCGCTACTTTCCAGGGCGGCCACGTAACGCCATGATCTCAGCAACTTATAGCTGGTAAACATCCAGATCGCTCATGTAACGCATGGGCGATTTTTTCATTACTTTTTTAAACATAGTAATAAACGCACTCACCGACTCATAACCTAATAGCTCCGATACCTGCTGCACACTTTGCTGATTAGATAACGCCTGCAGTGCAATTATAATATGCAATTGAGTGCGCCATTTACCAAAGGTCATACCGGTTTCTTTTTTTATTAACCGCGCTAAAGTACGTTCAGTAAAAGCAAATTGCTGTGCCCATTGTGGCAATGTTTTACGGCTATAAGGCTGGCTAATAAGTTGATTGCTCATGTTTTTAATAACACTGTTTTTTGATAGTACAAAGTCTAAAGGTTGAATTGGCATATCCACCAGCTGATCAAATAATACCTGTGCAAGCCGTGCGGTTTTACCCGTTAAGCTATAGTTTTGCTGATTACTTGCCAAACTAAGCATTAACTCTTTTATTAATGGGCTAATGGTTAATGTACAGGCTGTACTTGGCATACCTTGTAAGTTTGCATCAATAAATAAATGGCATAAATGCGCATTATCAGATGCTCTATTACTGTGCTCTACATTTGCCGGGATCCAAATGGCGCTATGAGTAGGCACCATCCACATTTTTGTTGCCACTTCACAGGTAACATAACCGTGCAGGGCTAAAATTAACTGCCCTTTTGGATGAGTATGCAGCGGAATTTCACGGCTAAGCTGGGCATATTCTATTTTAGCAATAACCGGCTGCGGCATGATTTCAAAGTTTTTTATTTCATTCCAATCTTGGGGAAGCTGCATTTTGTCTGTTTTTAGTTATTTAATGTCTCTTTTACTAAATTATAGTGATGACTTAGCCTTTATACTAGTCTCTATTGCTTCTTGCTAAATAACCAACCTGCTAGGACGTTTACCTTGTTAACTCAACAATCTCAATCTCGCTTATCTTACGCATTATTAGTACTGGGAATTTTACTTATTGCCAGTAACTTACGTGCGCCAGTGACTGGTTTAGCCCCCGTGCTGGACCAAATAATTCTTAGTTTTAATTTAAGCGCATCACAAGCCGGTATGCTTACCACCTTACCGTTAATTGCATTTGCTTTAGCAAGCCCATTAGCCACTAGTTTAGCTAAAAGGCAAGGCTTAGAAGTGTCGCTTTTTATTGCCCTTATTTTAATTGGCTTAGGCTTAGCATCGCGCATGATAGATTCTGTGCCGGTACTTTATTTAGGCACCGCTGTCATTGGGGTCGGCATTGCGATAGGTAATGTGCTGTTACCGAGTTTAATTAAGCGCGACTTTGCACACAAAGTGGCTGTAATGACCTCGGCGTATGTGCTTGCTATGGGTATTTTTGGCGGTAGTTACTCAGCGTTAATTATTCCCCTTGCCGAATATAAACAAATGGGCTGGCAAATTGCTTTAGCCAGTTACGCGTTAATTACTTTAATAAGTTTATTTATTTGGCTACCGCAATTAAAGCTACGCACCAAACCGACTAAAGATCTGGTTGAAAACACCGGTGACGTTAAAGTGTGGCGCCAAGCCCTTGCGTGGCAAATTACTTTGCTACTTGGCTGTAACTCGTTATTTACTTATATAATTATTGGCTGGTTACCAAGCATTTTAATAGACAGTGGCCACAGCGCACAACAAGCGGGTGCGCTGCAAGGCTCATTTCAGGTAGCTTCGGCTTTACCCGGTATTATCTTAATTCCCTTATTAGCAAAACTAAAAGATCAGCGCGTACTCACCTTTGTTTTAGGAGTGTTGGCAAGCCTGTCGTCGATTGGACTGTTGTATATGCCAGACTATGCGTCTGTGTGGTCAATCACTATGGGGTTTTGCTCGGGTGCATGCTTTATATTGGGCTTGTCGTTTATTAGTTTACGTACTCACGACTCACATCAAGCTGCGGCACTTTCTGGTATGGCGCAGTGTATTGGTTATTTACTTGCCGCTACTGGGCCTATTATTGCAGGTGCGCTGCATAGTTATTTTGGTAACTGGGCATCTACTTTATGGTTTTGCGCAGGTGCGAGCGCGCTATGTGCGGTGTTTGGTTATTTAGGCGGGCGTAATATTACTATGCGCAACAAAGCGTAAGCGTTAATTAAAAGTGGGCGGTGTAATCATTTGCCCACTTTTATAACTAATTATAGTTTAGTACTTTTTATATATTTAGCTTAAACAGCGCCAATACATTCAACCTCTACAACTGAATTTAGTGCTAACGCTTTTACTGCAAACGCACTGCGCGCAGGATATGGCGGGGTAAAGTATTCAGCATATATTTTATTAAACATTTTAAAGTCATTTATGTCGGTTAGCATAACCGTACACTTTACTATGTTTTTCATACTGTAATTATGCTGCTCTAGAGTACTTTTTATATTTTCGAGCGTTTGCTTAGTCTCTGCTGCAAAACCACCTTGTGCTAGTTTACCACTGCTTGTAAGCCCAATTTGACCCGACATATACAAGGTATTATCGACCCTTACAATTTGCGAAAAAGGTAAACTTGCTGAGGCCGCATTTAAGTGCTCAATATCACTGTTTTTTGCATTAGCAAAACCACTGCTCAATACACTGGTGAATAAGGTAATTAATGTTATTTTTTTCATCATAAACCTAATTTTTTGGGGTGGTGGCAAATGCAGGCACTTGCACTAAATCGTTCAGCTAACTAACGCTAGACTGACACCAAATTTGCGCTACTGGCGTAAACTCATCGCGTTGATCAACCGCCCCTATTCTAAGGCCATATACACGGTTTTCTGTCGCTTCGTTGGTAGCATAAAGTGAGGTGCCACAATTACCACAAAACCCTTGCGCACGTTTATTACCACTTTGCGCCGTTTTTATATATTCTTTAGGCTTACCTTGCGTAAAAGTAACACCGTTAGGCTCACTCATTATTACCGCTCTAAATGGCCCACTCGACATGCATTGGCAATCACTACAGTGGCACACTAATAGCGTGTTACTTTGTGTTTTCGCTTGGTATTTTATGTCGCCGCAGTAACAGCTTCCAGTTATGTTCATTTTATATATCCATTATTTTTAACGAGCTCCACCCTTAAGGGTGCTTCGGTATTACACGAGTTTTATACTAAAAGTGTACCTGCATAGCAATAAAACACCACAGCCTAAAGCAACTATTTAGTGCCTCTAAATTTATGGTAAATACTGTTTAAACCAACGAAATAAATTAAAAAAGCGTGATTTAGCAATATGCTTATCAGCACTGTTTTTATTAAGCGCATCACGGCGCGCTTGCGCTATATTTGCTTTAGCAGCAAAGCGCAAGCGTTGCTCATTACTAAGATCGTCTTCAAAGTTAAGCTGTAACTTTTTTACCTCACGGCTACGTTTCATTGACCTACACATAGTACTACCTCAAAAAGGTTATTAACCTAATTAGTAGACAGGCTATGTGCGTTTTTTATTTCATAGGATGTTCAATTCAACACGCCTGTAACACTTTAAGCTAACTTAATAAGCCTAAATTGCTTTTTACCACGCTGCATTACCCAAAAACGATCAAACAGCGGAAAATCTAACTGTGCGTGCTCATCTGTAATGGCCTCGCCATTAATTTTAATCGCATTCGCGTTTATTAACTCACGTGCAGTACGCTTTGAGCTGGCCAGTTCACTTTTAACCAGTAACTCAGCAATATTAATTTTCGCGTCGCTAATAGCGTGTACGGCGAGCCCATCTTGCTCTAATTGCTCAAGCTCTGCCAAGGTGAGTGTTTGTACTTGGCCGTTAAACAATAATTGCGTAATGCGCTGCGCGCTTGCTAAGCCTTGTTCGCCATGTACAAAGCGGGTTAATTGCTCGGCTAAAATACCTTGCGCTTGAGGCTTTTGTTGGCTGGTAATGTCATTCGCTTCAATGGCTTCAATTTCTTTTACCGATAAAAAGGTGTAAAAACGCAAAAAGTTGTATACATCGGCATCGTCACAATTTAACCAAAATTGGTAAAAGCGATACGGTGAGGTTTTTTTCGGATCAAGCCAAATTGCGCCGCCTTCCGTTTTACCAAACTTAGTACCGTCTGATTTAGTAATAAGTGGCAAAGTTAATCCATACACAGTTTGCTTATTTAAGCGGCGGGTTAAATCAATCCCACTTACTATATTCCCCCACTGATCGTTGCCGCCAATTTGCACACTACAACCCAGTTCGCTATTTAATTTAGCAAAGTCGTACGACTGCAATAAAGTGTAACTAAATTCAGTAAACGATAAACCTTGATCAGGGCGTTGCAAACGTTGCTTTACCGACTCGCGGTTGATCATATTATTAATTGAAAAGTGCTTACCTACATCGCGAAAAAAATCCAACACTTCAATACCGCTAAACCAGTCGGCATTATTTTTTAATTGAATTGGCTCGCTTAAATGCGGGTTCATTACGCTCTCTACTTGTGAGCTTAAATCTGCTACCCAACCTTGTACGGTTTCTTTACTGTTTAAGCTGCGCTCGGTGGCTTTAAAGCTTGGATCGCCAATTAACCCGGTTGCGCCACCAATTAATGTCACCGCTTTATGGCCGGCATCACTAAAACGCTTTAACATTAGCAAAGGTACTAAGTGGCCAATATGTAAACTGCCCGCGGTAGGATCAAAACCACAATACACAACTTGCGAGGTTGCTAATAACTGCTCAAGCTGCGCTAAATCACTAACCTGAGAAACCAGGCCGCGATGTGTAATATCTTCCAGTAATTGTGTTGTCATTGTATTTATCCCACACACATGTGTTAATTAGTTAGGGTAAAAATACTAATTAAAGCTGCTACACAACCATATATCCCTAAAGGGATAGAAAGTACTTTATATTAATCAATTTAAGTAGAAGCGCTGTTTAACGGTGCGAAAGTAGTATTAAGGCAAGGCAAATATTTATGCTAACTAATCTTACTCGCTAGTGATTAAGTGGTTTAAAAACAGCTGAAAAAACTCACTCAACGAAGACACTTTTAATTGTGCGTAAATACGTTTACGGTGGTTTTTAACTGTACCTAAGGTGATATTTAATTGCTTAGCAATATCGTTAGAGTCGCAGCCTTGCACTAATAGCATAGCTATTTGTCGCTCGCGGGTGGTAAGTTGCTCGTTGGCAAAGGTAGCTAAGCCACGCTCAATTAATCGCCCTGTAGCTGTGGTAGTTAAAGGCCCAAGCAATAATAAGTTATTGCCCCAATGTTGGCGGCATAATGCTTTTATAAGGCTAAAATGAGCTATTAAGGTGCTTTTTTGTGCGGCGCTAAAGCGCTGTTTGCTTTCTAAAAAGCCTAAATAAATAACAATCCAGCGGCTCTCATCTGTGCGCACACTTATACTTAGTTCATCTACCCAACCGGTTTCGTTATAAAACTGTTGCTGGTATTGGGTATAAGCTGCTAAATCTTTATTTGCACTGATATCGACTAACCGATACACACCTTCATGGCCACTTTTTGACAGTTCAATATAAAAGGGATCGTTAATAAACGAATTGGTTAAATAGCGCTGAAACAATAACTCGCGTCGAGTATCTATCGAGTCGTATAAATAAATGGGGTGTTTATGGGCTCTACAGCCTAAAATCACCGCGCAGTCAAATTGCACTAAATGAGCAATGTAATTAACTATTTTTTGTGCAAAACCAGTTGAATTGATTGCTTCAACACATTGCGCAATTAGCTCATTTTCAGTGGGTTTTGCAATCATTACTGCCACGGTGTTTTAGTTAAATTAAAAGTTTAATTGGCGTTAGCATTATAAAAATTTGCCTGTTTAATACTGGCAAAATCATTAAAACGCACGCCATGTTCGCGCATTACATTTAGCACTTTTTTACTTAGCATTTGGCGTAAATAAAATGGCTGATTTGGCACAAAGTGATGAATACTATGGGTTTTACCAAAGTTAAAACAAAACAAGTGAAACGGCATAAATACCCGACTGGTTAACACATGGGTTTGCTCCAGCATATTGGTTACACCGCCATAGTAATGCATGCACGAGGTAACAAAATTTAGCGAGCTCGAGCGCACAATATTAGGTACAATTAACACCACCATTAAAAACTCAAATAGCGACATAGTGCTTAATAACCAAGCCGGCGAGCTTTGTGCAAGCCCAGTAAATAAATTAACGCCATGAAATATAATTACGCTGTATAAAACAATAAAGTAAGCGGTGGTAATAGGAAAACCGGCATTAAATATCTTAAAAAAGTGAAAGCCTTTAATTTCTTTAGAAAAACGTTTGGCGTTAATTAATAAGCCTAATAAGCCATCCACAATAACCAACGCGCGTAACAAAGGATTTTTAATACCGTTACCCACTAAGCGCTCTTCTAGGTCTTGTTGTGTGCCTGAAGTTTTATGATGGTGTAAATGTAACTTACGACGATACCAAGGGCTGATAGTATTAGGGCGCATTAACCACACGGTTAGCATCATAAAATTATGCATAAATGGCTGATTACTAAAATACTGTTTATGAATTAAATCATGCTCTAACTCATGCGAAATAGATGCAGCCATAGCAGCTAAAATAATACATAACCACGCAGGAATAATGGCTAAATAATATAAAAAGCCAACCCCAACTAATGCCCCAAGAGATAACAGTAAAATAACCAATCCCAAGGTATTTTGATGCGTTAATAATGGATGCTTAGCGCGTAGCTTCGCCTCTTCAGCCTTAATAGCTTTAACAATGGCTTGAATATTTTCTTTTGCACTTAAATGAGTCATAAATTACAACCGATCAATTATGTTGGGGCGGATAATACCCGAACTGGTAAAAAAAACACCTTTGAGAGTACTTTCTTATGCTCTTTGATACTAGTTGCTAATGCTTTTACACGCTAATTACTGCAAAAAACAACACGGACGCCTCTTCTAATAGCGCCCGTAATTTATTTAATCCTAGCGTGAGCTAAGTTTATGTTAGTTTTTTTTGCTGTGCAGCTAAATAGTCAATCGCCAGCTGGCTCATTGCTTTAGTGCCCACTTTAAGCGTTGACTCGTCAACATAAAAATACGGCGAATGGTTGGTTGGTGCTGTTTTTACATCTTGCCCTGTTGGCGTGCCGCCTAAAAACAAAAATAAACCCGGTACTTGCTGCGCATAAAAAGCAAAGTCTTCTGCGCCGGTTACTTTTGGCACATCAAACAGGTTATCTTTACCTACTATATTTTTAAGTGTTGGCAACATTTGCGCGGTAAGCTCTGGGTTATTCACCGTTACTGGGTAACCTTTAAAAATATTTACCTGTGCTTCGGCTCCCGACGCTTTAGCAATATGCGTAGCTGTAGTGGTTAATTTTTCAAAAATTTGTTGGCGGTTATCCATATCAAAATTACGAATAGTGCCTACCATTTCTACACTATCGGGAATAATATTATTACGTACGCCGCCGGCTATTTTACCAAACGAGATAATGGCAGGCTCTTTAGTTATATCTATTTGACGACTAACAATATGATTAACCCCTGAGACAATTTGTGCAGCAACTGAAATAGGATCGACCCCACCCCAAGGCGATGAACCATGCGTTTGCTTACCTTTTACCGTTATCTCGAAGCGATCGGCACTGGCCATAATTGGGCCACTACGATAGCCAATTTGGCCGCTGTTTAATCCTGCCATAACATGAATGCCAAACGCCACATCGGGTTGATACTTTTTAAATATCCCCTCTTTTAACATTAACTCAGCTCCGCCCTCTTCGCCTTGTGGCGCGCCTTCTTCTGCTGGCTGAAACACAAACATAATATCGCCGTGTAATTCATTTTTTACAGCGGCTAATACTTCAGCTGCACCCATTAGCATAGCCACATGCGTGTCGTGCCCACAGGCATGCATAACCCCAACATCAACCCCATTATACTTGGTAGTTACCAGTGATTTAAAAGGCACATCGGCTTTTTCGGTTACTGGCAGTGCATCCATATCGGCACGCAGCATTACTGTTGGCCCCGGCTTACCGCCTTTTAAAATCCCCACTACACCTGTGTAAGCAATGTCAGTTTCAACCTGCATCCCTAAGGCTTTTAAATGGCGTGCTACAATCGCAGCGGTACGTGTTTCGCGGTTACTTAACTCAGGGTGCTGATGAAAATCGCGACGCCATTCAATCACCTTATCTTCAACCTGATTTATCTGTTTATCGATATTAATATTGGCACTGGCATTAAATGCCCCTAGGCTTGCTAAGCCAATAGCTAATGAGATTAATGAGCGTTTCATCTGTGTTCCTTTTTATTATCTGCCTTTAGCAACACTGTGCAGTGCTGTTATAGAAAATTTTGACGTGAGTAAGTAGATAATGCGCAATGCACTGAGCAATGAAAATAATTACCCAGCTATTTTGAGTTATTATGCAAAACATTTAATAAACTACATAGTAACTAAAACTCACTAGAGTAAAAACACCAATAAAAATGACGCTGTTTAGCGTAATGCCGATCAGTTAAGGTTAATTGATCGGTTGACCGATCTAAATGATCGTGAATAATCCGTAATTAGTTTCGCTA
>NZ_JAATTW010000016.1:0-64825 GCF_013414205.1 Pseudoalteromonas sp. MIP2626 | reverse complement strand
CTGTGCCGAAGCAACTTATAAATAAGTTACTTCTGTTGGTCACTCAGTTTTCAATTGAGACTCTAATTTTTTTGCCTCGCTAATTACCCATAAAGAGTAAGTAGATTGGCTGTTAGAACTCAATCTGTACGAGTGCCCACACAGATGATTGCTTTATATTGTTAAAGAACGTTTTGAGTCGCTTTAGCGTCTCAAGGGATGCGTATAATACATCCTTTATTTTTCGAGTCAACACTTAGTTTTAAACTTTCTTTTTGGAAGATTTAAAACCGAAGTTTTATTTAACTCTCTAAGTAGTTGCTGCCTTGCTATGCTTCGGCGTTTCCCTTCTCAGTGGGGTCGCATTATAGGGAGATCCGAAAACAGATCAACTGTTTTTTAAAGAAAACTTGAAATAAACTGCTGTTCGCTGAGTATTTGAGCTAAACGCTTAAAAACACAACTAAACTACTATCGTTAAGAAATTTATAGCGCTATTTGAAATTAAAGTTATGACAACTACTAATGAATAAAGACATATTTGGATCATCTATGCTAAATAACTAACCAATATGAGAAGACTCGTATTACTTAAAATCATTTAAAGTAATCAAAAGGCGAAAATTGAATTGATCGAGCTATGTTTAATCATAATTTAATAATATTAAGAAGTAAGTTTACTTAGGCCGTAATACTCAACCTTGATATGAGATTCTTAATATAGGTAAATAGGTAAATAGGTAAATGAGTACACGTTATGTCTTATAATCAGATTTATAAATATAAACTTCGTAGTGGGCCGCTCTACTGGATAATCTAAATTTTGGAGTTGTATTATATAATAGCTCTAAACGAACAATATATAATGAAGATAATCCTTAACCATGATCTGATAGGCTATTTTGAATGAGTAATAAGTAAAGAGTAACTTGGTAGGGATATTAAAGCAGGTGTTAAAACAACTTATCAATTTAGAATCTATGAGTCAGTACTCGTAAACGATCATAATAGAAGGTAATCACTGATTCATATAGATTAACAAATTTTAGGCAAGAAAAAGCCGAGCATAGGCTCGGCTTTTAGGTTTCTTTAAGACTTACTCTGCAGACTGTGCGTCTTCTTGAACTGCTTCGCTAGTCGCTGGGCGACCAACTAGTTCAATATAAGCCATTGGTGCATTATCACCAGTACGGAAGCCACACTTAAGAATACGAGTGTAACCACCTGGACGATCCGCGTTACGTGGACCGATTTCACTGAATAACTTACCAACAACTTCATTATCACGCGTGCGAGCAAACGCTAAACGGCGATTTGCTACACTGTCAGTCTTAGCCAGTGTGATTAAAGGTTCAATTACACGACGTAACTCTTTCGCTTTAGGCAAAGTAGTTTTGATGATTTCATGTTTCACCAAAGAACCTGCCATATTGCTAAACATCGCTTTACGATGGCTACTGTTACGGTTTAATTGACGACCACTCTTACGATGGCGCATGACCCTATCCTTCTAACTAAACTAATATAGTGATTTAGATTATTCAGCTAAACTTGCAGGTGGCCAATTTTCTAGGCGCATGCCTAGAGAAAGTCCACGTGAAGCTAGCACGTCTTTAATTTCAGTTAGAGACTTCTTACCTAAATTAGGCGTTTTAAGAAGCTCAACTTCAGTGCGCTGAACTAAATCACCGATATATTGAATTTGCTCGGCTTTCAAACAATTTGCTGAGCGTACTGTTAGTTCAAGATCATCAACTGGACGAAGTAGAATAGGATCGAATTCTGGCTTCTCTTCTTTCTCTTCTGGCTCAGTTACATCACGTAAATCTACGAATGCATCTAATTGCTCAGCTAAGATAGTAGACGCACGGCGGATCGCTTCTTCTGGATCTAAAGTGCCGTTTGTTTCCATATCAATGATTAACTTGTCTAAATCTGTACGTTGCTCAACTCGAGCTGATTCAACCGAGTACGCAATACGTTCAACTGGGCTAAATGATGCATCAAGCAACAATCTACCAATTGGACGCTCATCGTCATCAGAGGATAAACGACTAGATGCCGGCACATAACCACGACCACGTTCAACACGAATACGCATGCTGATCTCGCTGTTATTTGTTGTTAAATTACAAATAACATGATCTGGGTTAGCAATTGTTACATCGCCATCGTGCTGAATATCTGACGCAGTCACAGGGCCTACACCAGATTTAGCCAGGGTCAGAAAAACTTCATCTTTGCCTTCTAACGTTACTGCTAAACCTTTTAGGTTTAATAGTATTTCAATGATGTCTTCTTGAACGCCTTCTTTCGCGCTGTACTCATGCAATACACCGTCGATTTCAACTTCAGTTACTGCACATCCAGGCATAGATGAAAGCAGTATACGGCGTAAGGCATTACCCAAAGTGTGACCGAAGCCACGCTCAAGTGGTTCTAAAACTATTTTAGAACGTGTTGGGTTGATAGCGTCGATATCGACTAACCTTGGTTTTAGAAATTCTGTAACAGAACCCTGCATTTTATCCTCTCTTAACTCTTAACTTTACTTAGAGTAAAGTTCGACGATTAGTTGTTCATTAATGTCCGCAGACAGATCTGAACGCTCAGGTAGACGCTTAAAGCTGCCTTCCAATTTCTTACCGTCAACTTCAACCCAAGTCGGCTTTTCACGTTGCTCAGCCAACTCTAGAGCAGCGATGATACGTGCTTGTGTTTTAGACTTCTCACGGATTACAACAGTATCTTCTGGAGCAATTACGTATGAAGGAACATTCACAACACGACCATTAACTAAAATCGCTTTATGGCTTACTAACTGACGTGCTTCTGCACGTGTGCTAGCAAAACCCATGCGATATACAACATTGTCTAAACGTTGCTCTAATAGCTGTAACAAGTTTTCACCTGTATTACCTTTAAGGCGAGCAGCTTCTTTGTAGTAGTTACGGAATTGCTTTTCTAATACACCGTAGATACGACGTACTTTTTGCTTTTCACGTAATTGTAAACCGTAATCAGATAAGCGACCTTTACGAGCGCCATGCTGACCAGGTGCAGTCTCAAGTTTACACTTAGAGTCGATAGCTCTTACGCCGCTCTTAAGGAACAGGTCAGTGCCTTCACGACGACTCAGCTTGAGCTTAGGGCCCAAATATCTTGCCATGTTATTTCTCCTAACCTATTGTTAAACGCGACGTTTCTTCGGTGGACGACAACCATTATGTGGTATTGGCGTCACGTCAGTAATGTTGGTAATACGGTAGCCAGCAGCATTCAAAGCACGTACAGCAGATTCACGACCTGGACCTGGACCTTTGATGAAAACTTCTAGATTTTTTAAACCGTATTCTTGAGCAGCAGTACCTGCACGCTCTGCAGCAACCTGAGCAGCAAATGGAGTAGATTTACGTGAACCACGGAAACCTGAACCACCGGCAGTAGCCCATGATAGTGCATTACCTTGACGATCGGTAATCGTTACAATAGTGTTGTTGAAAGAAGCATGAACATGAGCCATACCATCAGCAACTTGTTTTTTAACCTTTTTACGACGAATTGGTGTCTTAGCCATAATACTATCCCCTTATCGCTTAATAGGCTTACGAGGACCCTTACGGGTACGCGCGTTAGTCTTAGTTCTTTGACCACGTAGTGGTAAAGAGCGACGGTGACGTAGGCCACGATAACAACCAAGGTCCATTAGGCGCTTGATATTTAAAGTAACTTCACGACGAAGATCACCTTCAACGGTGTACTTGCCAACTGCATCACGCAATACGTCAAGAGTTTCGTCTGAAAGTTCACCGATTTTTGTGGTCTCGGCGATACCAGTCGCTGCTAAGATAGCCTTAGAGCGAGTCTTACCTATGCCATAAATAGCTGTTAAACCAATAACTGCATGTTTATGATCAGGGACGTTAATGCCAGCAATACGGGCCACTAACACATCTCCTATATTCGAATTTGGTAATCATCTGTTTGAAGAGCCCGTAAGGATACTCAAACGAAGACCAAATCACTACTAAAAACACAGGCCGAGAAAACTCAGCCTGCACGCTGTTTACTTAACCTTGCCTTTGCTTATGCTTAGGCTCACTGCAAATTACGCGTACTACACCAGCACGTTTAATAACTTTACAGTTACGGCATATTTTCTTAACGGAAGCACGTACTTTCATTGCTCAACTCCGTAAACTGACCTTATCGACCATAGCCTTTAAGGTTCGCTTTTTTCAGCACAGAATCATACTGATGAGACATCAGGTGAGTCTGTACTTGTGCCATAAAGTCCATGATAACAACAACGATAATCAAAATTGATGTACCGCCGAAGTAGAATGGCGTTTGCCATGCCATTGTCATGAATTCAGGCACCAGACAGATAAAGGTTATATACAAAGCACCTGCCAATGTCAGGCGTGTCATCACTTTATCAATGTATTTAGATGTCTGCTCACCTGGACGAATACCTGGGATAAATGCGCCAGATTTCTTCAGGTTATCTGCTGTTTCACGTGGGTTAAACACCAACGCTGTGTAGAAAAAGCAGAAGAAGATGATAGCTGCTGCTAAAACCATTGCATACAGTGGCTGACCTGGGGTCAACGTTGTAGCTATAGCTTGTAAAACATCAGCGACCGGACCTTCACCCTGGCCGAACCAGCTGGCAATTGTACCAGGGAACAGAATTATACTGCTAGCGAAAATTGGTGGAATAACACCCGCCATATTTACTTTTAGTGGTAAATGCGTGCTTTGGGCAGCAAATACTTGACGACCTTGTTGGCGTTTAGCGTAGTTAACAACAATACGTCGTTGGCCACGTTCAAAAAACACTACAAGATAAGTAACAGCGAATACGATTACCGCAACCATCAACAGTACAAAAACATTCAAATCACCTTGGCGCGCCATTTCAGCTGTCGAACCAATAGCAGACGGCAGGTTAGCTACAATACCAACAAATATTAAAACAGAGATACCGTTACCGATACCACGCTCTGTTATTTGTTCGCCCAACCACATAAGGAACATAGTACCAGTCACTAAACTCACCACTGCGGTGAAATAGAAACCCATACCAGGGTTAACAACTAACCCTTCCATCATGCCCGGTAAGCTTGTGGCAATACCGATTGATTGGATAGTAGCAAGCACAAGCGTGCCATAGCGTGTGTACTGGCTAATTTTTTTACGCCCTTGCTCACCTTCTTTCTTAAGCTCTATAAACGGAGGATACATATGCGTTAATAGTTGCGTAATAATCGAAGCCGAGATATACGGCATAATACCCAGTGCTAACACTGAAGCTCGCTCAAGCGCACCACCGCTAAACATGTTGAACATCTCAACAATGGTGCCCTTTTGTTGCTCGAAGAAATCGGCAAGTACAGCGGCGTCAATCCCAGGGATCGGCACAAATGAACCTAGACGGTATATAATGATAGCACCTAATACGAAGAGTAATCGGCGCTTCAATTCCGAAAGTCCACCTTGTGCACTTTGCATATCTTGACCTGGTTTAGCCATTAGTACTTCCTTAGTCTTCTACCTTGCCTCCGGCAGCTTCGATAGCTTCGCGTGCACCTTTAGTGGCTCTAAGGCCCTTAACGGTAACAGCGCGTGAAACTTCGCCAGATTTAACAACTTTAACGAACAAAACGTTCTTTTTAACTAGACCAGCTGCTTGTAACGCGCTTAGGTCTACCACATCGCCTTCTACTTTAGCGATTTCGTATAGGTTTATTTCTGCAGATACTAATGATTTGCGAGAAGTGAAACCGAACTTAGGTAGACGACGTTGCATAGGCATTTGACCGCCTTCGAAACCAACGCGTACTTTACCGCCAGAACGTGATTTTTGACCTTTGTGACCACGGCCACCAGTCTTACCAAGACCAGAACCGATACCACGACCAACACGTTTTGGAGCAGTTTTTGAACCTGCAGCAGGTGAAAGTGTATTCAAATGCATGAAATTAACCCTCTACCTTAACCATGTAAGAAACCTGGTTTATCATACCACGTACACATGCTGTGTCTTCTAACTCAACAGTGTGGTTGATACGACGTAAACCAAGACCGCGTAATGTAGCTTTATGTTTCGGTAAACGACCGATAGAGCTTTTTACTTGTGTTACTTTTACAGTTTGATTTGCCATGGTTACCCCAGTATCTCGTCTATGCGAAGACCACGTTTAGCAGCAATCGACTGAGGAGAATTCATATTCTCAAGAGCAGAGATTGTTGCACGCACTACGTTGATTGGGTTAGTAGAACCGTAACATTTAGAAAGTACGTTCTGCACACCAGTCACTTCTAGTACCGCACGCATTGCACCACCAGCGATGATACCAGTACCTTCAGAGGCTGGTTTCATAAACACTTGTGAGCCAGCATGACGTCCTTTAACAGGATGCTGTAATGTGTTGCCATTTAGGTCTACATTGATCATATTGCGACGTGCTTTTTCCATTGCTTTTTGAATAGCAGCTGGAACTTCACGTGCTTTACCATAACCAAAACCTACTTTACCTGCGCCATCACCAACTACTGTTAGTGCTGTAAAGCTAAAGATACGACCACCTTTAACTACTTTAGACACACGGTTCACCGCGATTAGCTTTTCAGCTAGATCAGGCTGTTGTTGCTTTGCTTCTACGTTAGCCATTGTCTACTCCTAGAATTGCAAACCGGCTTCACGCGCAGCATCAGCTAGCGCCTTCACACGGCCGTGATATTTAAAGCCACTACGATCAAAAGCAATCTTTTCGATGCCTTTGTCAGCCGCACGTTCAGCAACCGCTTTACCAACTGCTTGCGCAGCTGCAACGTTGCCGGTGCCTTTAACTGTTTCGCAAATAGCTTTTTCAACAGTAGAAGCAGCAGCCAGTACAGTACCCTCAGCAGTAACTACTTGAGCGTATATGTGACGTGGCGTGCGGTGGATAACAAGACGCGTTGTGCCTTGTTCAATATAATTTCTACGAGTGCGTTTAGCACGACGTAGACGAGCTGTTTTTTTATCCATCGTCTTACCTTACTTCTTCTTAGCCTCTTTACGGCGCACATTCTCATCTGAATAACGAACACCCTTGCCTTTATATGGCTCAGGTTTACGGTATGCACGAATGTTAGCAGCTGTTTGACCAACTAACTGCTTATCTACGCCCTTAACTAGAACTTCTGTTTGGCTTGGAGTTTCAATCGTAATTCCTTCAGGAACTGCGAAATGAACTGGGTGCGAGAAACCAAGAGTTAAATCTAATGTTTTACCCTTAGCTGCTGCACGGTAACCAACGCCTACTAACTGAAGTTTCTTCTCGTAACCTTCATGCGTACCAACAATCATATTGTTGATTAGAGCGCGAGCAGTACCTGCTTGAGCCCATGCATCTGTTACGCCTTCACGAGGTAAAGTTGTAATAACGTTTTCTTCAACTTTTACTTCAACAGCGTTGTTGATAGTACGAGTTAATTCACCGTTTTTGCCTTTAACTGTGATTTCCTGGCCTTTTAATGTAACTTCTACACCGGCAGGAACACTAATTGGTGCCTTTGCTATGCGAGACATAGTTCCCCTCCGATTAAGCTACAAAACCAATGATTTCACCACCAACGCCTGCACTACGTGCTGCGCGGTCTGTCATTAGGCCTTTAGAAGTTGATACGATAGCGATACCTAGACCACCCATTACCTTTGGTAATTCGTCACGTCTCTTATAGATACGTAAACCAGGGCGGCTAACACGCTGGATATTTTCAATAACAGCTTTGCCTTCGAAGTACTTCAATTCGATAGAAAGCTCAGGTTTTACGTCGCCATTGATTGCGAAATCAGCGATGTAACCTTCATTTTTTAATACTTTAGCTACTGCTACTTTCAGTTTTGAATTAGGCATCGTTACAGATACTTTCTTCGCTGACTGACCGTTACGGATTCGTGTAAACAAATCCGCGATAGGATCTTGCAAGCTCATAGTCTTACTCCCGTGATTCTTTTACCAGCTAGCTTTTTTAAGGCCAGGAATTTCACCGCGCATAGCTGCTTCGCGAACTTTAATACGGCTCATGCCGAATTTGCGAAGGAAACCATGTGGGCGGCCCGTAATGTTACAACGATTACGCTGACGTACAGGGCTAGAATCACGTGGTAAAGCTTGTAGCTTAAGTACCGCGTCCCAACGATCATCTTCAGATGTATTAACATCACTGATGATAGCTTTTAGTGCTGTGCGCTTTTCAGCGAACTGAGAAACTAGTTTTGTGCGCTTTGCTTCGCGCGCTTTCATAGAATTCTTTGCCATAACCCTACCCTTATTTCTTGAATGGGAAGTTAAACGCTTCTAACAACGCACGGCCTTCCTCATCAGATTTCGCAGAAGTAGTGATAGTAATATCCATACCGCGTACACGGTCTACTTTATCGTAATCGATTTCTGGGAAGATGATTTGTTCACGTACGCCCATGCTGTAGTTACCACGTCCATCAAAAGACTTAGCACTTACGCCACGGAAGTCGCGAATACGTGGGATAGCGATTGATACCAAACGCTCAAAAAAGTCCCACATACGTTCGCCACGTAGGGTTACTTTACAACCTATCGGGTAACCTTCACGCACTTTGAAGCCAGCAACAGATTTGCGTGCTTTAGTGATTAGAGGTTTCTGACCAGAGATTGCAGCTAGATCCGCAACAGCGTTATCTAGAATTTTCTTGTCAGCTAGGGCTTCGCCCACGCCCATATTCAATGTGATCTTTTCGATCAGAGGGACTTGCATGACAGAGCTGAAACCAAACTTCTCTTGAAGTTCAGCTACTACTTTGTCTTTATATACTTCATGCAGTTTCGCCATCATTCTACTCCAACTATTAAATAGTTTTACCAGTAGATTTAAAGATACGTAATTTCTTACCATCTTCAATCTTGAAACCTACACGATCTGCTTTACTCGTTTCCGAGTTGTAGATCGCAACGTTTGATACGTCGATAGACGCTTCTTTCTCAACAATACCGCCAGGCTGGTTCAATTGTGGAACCGGCTTTTGGTGCTTTTTGATCAAGTTTATGCCTTCGACAAATAATCTTCCAGATTCAGTAACAACTGAAAGCACTTTTCCGCGCTTACCTTTGTCTTTACCTGCTAGAACGATTACTTCGTCATCACGACGGATTTTTGCTGCCATGATAGACTCCTTACAGTACTTCTGGGGCTAGTGAAACGATTTTCATGAACTTATCATTACGAAGTTCACGAGTCACAGGGCCGAAGATACGAGTACCAATAGGCTGCAAGTTATCATTTAAGATAACAGCTGCATTGCTATCGAAACGGATCAAAGAACCGTCTGGACGACGAACGCCTTTTTTGGTGCGCACAACTACCGCGTTTTTAACATCACCTTTCTTCACTTTACCGCGAGGAATAGCTTCTTTTACAGAAACTTTAATGATGTCGCCAATCGCTGCATAGCGACGGTGAGAACCACCAAGGACTTTTATACACTGCACTTTGCGAGCGCCGCTGTTATCAGCAACTTCCAGCTGAGTTTGCATTTGGATCATGTTAATGACCTCCGGTGTAGTAATTACAACTTGTCTTAAATTCGTTTAAAATCAAGACATTTCGATTGAAATCCACTCAAAAAACAAGCTAGTTGTCTCTTAAGGGCGGGCAATTGTACCAGCATTACGGGGGGAGCGGTAGGTTATTTTTTAATTAATTATGAGGGAAAGCTAATTAATATTGAGTAATTACGGCTATCTAGCTATTTTACATATGGTTACAAAACAAACAAGGCACTATCTTAGTGCCTTGTAGATTATTTATCAGGGTTTTAGCCAAACAAACCTTTCAATTTATCTTTAAGTTTGTCTTTTGCTTTTTCTTTGAGCTTTTCTTTTGCTTCTTCTTTAAGCGCATTACCAAAATCAAGCTTAATGCCTACATCATGGAATGGCCCTTTAATACGCAGTGGTATTTTAAAGCCGGTACTATCATCGGTTGTACCCTGCCCCTCAATAGAACCGACTATACCGGTTACTAGTCGGTAATTAATAATAGTATTAGGTAAATCCACATCACCTTCGCCTGAAATACGGATCAGTGGGCTGATTAACGACAGGTCGTTATTATGGCCCACCCCATTAGTAAACTTAAAGCTACCCGTTAATGCTGAGAAGTCGGTTTGCTGTGACTTATCAAAGCCAGTATCTAGTCCTTCTGATACAGCCCCTACATTACCTTTAAGCAACTCTTTACCTTTGCGAATCATTTCAGCTACATTTGCGCCTTGTACTGCGCCATTAGCAAACTCAAACCCTAACTCACCATTGAGTGCGTTAACAAACTCTTTTTGGCTTTGCCCATTTGTGGTTAAGTTCCAATTTAATGAGCCATTACCCATTAATTTATCAAATCCTGCGGCATCGGTTAATAACGGTTGTGCATCAATACCTGCCAAATCAAAATTAGTGGTTATTTTATAAGGTATTTGCTGGGCATTAATATTAATTGCCCCTTTCCCTGTTCCCTCATAGGCTGCAAAGTTATCTAAGCTTAATTTAGCGACACTATTTTTTAACGCTACTGTAAATTGGTTTGCACCGAGTTTAATATCGTTAGCTTTTAAACCGCTTGAGCGTATTACTACATTAGCATCAAGCGTATTTAAGGCACTTAAGTCTATTTTAGTGTCGTCCCATACAATAGGCTCTGCTGGTTTAGTTTCGTCTGTAGTTGGCTGCTCTTTTTTAGCTACGGCTTCTGGTAAGTATGGGTTTAAGTCAAGCATACCTAAGTCAATGTTTGCCATTACAGCAAGTCGTTTACCTAAATTAAGCTCACTTTTACCTTTTATTTGCAGTGCATCTAATGTGGCAATAAGCTCTTCAAGCTTAAATTGCTCACCCGCTAAATGCATTTTGCCATTTACACTAAAAGCATTAAAGGCGTTATCTTTGGCGTTTAACTCTACACCTTGCCATTTGGCTATATTTTTTACCGAGTCTCCACTTAGCGCTAACTGACCTTTTATATCTTGGCCTTGTTTAGCAATAGTTCCCTCAAAGGTTAAATCAACTAAACGTGAATCTAAACTCTGCTGAATATTAAAAGTAGTGCCTTCGATCGCTTTTGCTGGCGTATCTAGTTTTACATCAAGCTCAAAGCGCTCTTGCATGTAAGTTATTGCGCCTTTTACTTCTAATGTTTTACGCAGTGATGGAAGTAAAATAGCCAGCTCTAAATCACTTATTTGCTGTTTAACCCCGGTTTTACCATCTAAATAAGTAAAGGTACCACCATAAATGGCAACCTCCCCTAGCTCAATGTCAAAGTTCTCAGGTAATTTTATAGCTTCCGCAGATCCTGTTTGCTCTTTAGGCTGCTCAGCTACCGCATCAAATAGCTGCCAGTTAGCTTTACCGTTTTTATCGGTCTCTAATAAAATATCAGGCTCGTTAATAACAAACTTATCGAGTTTAAATTCACCATCTAATAGCGATAGCCAAGGGATGTGTACTGCAAGCTGCTGCATACTTGCCATATCGGCGCGAGAGCCCGATTTCATGTTGGCAAAATGTACATCATTAAGTTCTAATTTTAATGCAGGAAATACACTCAGCGTTTTATCGCCTTTAATAGTTAATGTACGTCCTGTGGTTTGTTCTACCTGCTCAGAGACTTTATTAAAAATAGCATCAGTAGGAATTAAAAAGGGTGCTGCAACGATAAGTGCAATACATAACAGCAGTATTACACCTATAATTTTAAATAAGGTTTTCATGATCGTCCTTTCAAATGTGCAAATAATACTCATATCATAGCGAGAGTTATCACTAAAATCATTGTCAGTACTAAAAAAAATAACTTTCAACTAATTTATTTTTTAATGATGAATCTACGCGCTAATAATATCAACACTATTTAAATATTAACAAACAACACATGAACGCTTTATAAAAAACAACAAATCATTACTTTTCAACAAGTAAGACATGAAAAACACACTGTCGTATGATTTTCAAACAATCTAAACTAATTGAGTTTTCGTCACTTAAGTTAACTATTTTATTGTTTTAATAAATTAATAATTATGAGCACTTTAACTGTTGTATTCTTAAGGCTTGTATATGCCTCTGTTGTTATTGCAAGATTTGCGCTAAAATAGACCAGCTAAAAAATGCATCTAACTCGAGGTTCTACAAGGCATGAAAAAACTGCTAATTTCACCGTCACAAATGTCGCTAGGCGAGCAAGAAAACCAAATATACCAAAACATTCTGAAGCAATCCTCAGAACTCAGCCTAAATCTAATGGCCGTGAAAGTAGAAAACCACCCAGATGATTTTTTACTTTGGTGCTATGAACTGCTTAACGCAAGCAAAGATCGTATGAATTACGACTTGCTAGAGCCGCAACAGTTACCAGTACTAAAAAAACTGCACGACCAACTTATTTCTGCTATTAGCTTTTTACAAGTTAAAACGTTACGTGTAGCGCCTTGGCCTGTAGTAACTACATTTATTGAGCAGCACAAAGATCTTATTGCACTTGATGAGCAGCTTCGCTTAACAAGCTACATTGCAAGCATTCGCCCGCAATCACTTAAAGATATGATCCCAGAAGACTTACTTGCGTTTAGTGGTAAGCACATGGCATCGCTTGATCCAAGCACTTACAACTTTGATGTTGAATGGTTTGCATCAACTAAAAGCGCTAAAGCGTTTCATCAACTACTGGCTGATATGCCTGATGCGTTTGATGATGCACTTAGCAATATTCCGTTGGAAGGTAATATTACTCATTATGAGTACCAGCAATTTGTTGCTGCTTACTTAAAAGCTTTTAGCGATGGTAACGAAAAGCCAACGCTCGCTCCAGCGACTCGCTTATTAGCGATGCGTCGTCCTGACGTATTTACTCCTATTAGCAATAATAGATTAGATGCTTTATGTGGCGCACTGGGTGTTAGCAAGCTAAAAAACACTGACTTTGAGCGTTACTGGCAAGACATAGTACAGAAAATTCAAACTCTGTCTTGGTTTAAAATGGCTAAAGCAGACAACGAATTAGAAGAGCAGCTGGTAAGCATTAAAGCGCTTATTCCGTGCTTTTTTTACTATGCAGACACCACAACAGCCGATAGCTCTAATTACATCAAGCTGCTAAGCAAGCCAAAGCGCAGTACTTCAGGTACAGGTAAAACTAAGCGTAGAGGTAAAGAATCTGCAGAAATTTTAGTAGACCGCGCACTTGCAGCTGACGATATTCCTGAGCATATTCGTAGCAAACGTGATTCTATTATTAATGAAGTACAAAAAGGTCGTGGAGTTAACGAAACAATTAGCTTAATGCGTACTATTTTTGGTTAATTATTAATAACTAACCTAGCAGCGCCGATTTGGTGCAGCTAGGTTAATTTATGCACCACAAATGTAAACCCCCTTAAAATCTTATCTCTGCACCTCTCCCTCTACTAATTATAAGCTATTGTTTTAAAACACCTAAAACCATATTCACTGCAATAAAGTGAAGCTGGCATACCCCGTGCAATCTTCTTTTCTGTTAAATAATAAAATGCTGCCAAGCTATAAGCCTTAAAGCTTTGGCATGCAATCATATAACAGGAACTAAAACATGCTAAAACTACAAAAAGTCATAACAATAGCAGCACTCTCTTTAGTTAGTGTCGCATCAACAGCAACCTATGCTGAAGTAACCGCTAATGCGGCAGCAACATCAAACTATTTATGGCGCGGACAAGAACAAACCAGTGGTGATGCTGCCATTTCAGGCGGCATTGACTACACCAACGAGTCTGGTTTTTATGCCGGTGCTTGGGCATCAAATGCCTCTTGGGCCGATGAGATGACCTATGAATTAGACTTGTATGCAGGCTTTGGTGGCGCTATTAATGAAAGCGTGAGCTACGATGTTGGTTACATTTATTATGCATACCCAGATGCAGCTTCCACGGCTGATGCTGACTTTTCTGAGATTTACGGCAGTATAAGTGTAAAAGGCTTCACCTTTGGTGCTGCTGTATTAGCAACCTCTGCAGCAAGTGGTGACGGTACAGACTTTGCTGACTCACTTTACCTAACGGCAGATTATGCTTTTGCTGTTGGCAATAACGGCACCGAAATAGCATTTCATTTAGGCCACTACTCTGGTGATTTTATAGGTGATGACAATATTATTGATTATGGCATAGCAGTATCTAAAGATGGTTTCACTTTTGGTTTATCTGATACCGATATAGATGGCTCTGACGTAAAAGCCTATGTTGCTTATTCAGTAGACTTTACACTTTAAAAATTACACTGTAATTGCTGCAACCCAAGAGCCGAAAGGCTCTTTTTTAGTTTTAGCAGCATAAATAACCTGGCCACTAAACAAACTACGTTAACAAACCGTTACAATAAAATAATCACCTTATCTTCATTTTGCCTTATGCTATAGCCAGTAATTCCCCCCAAATTAGGTTATTAAGGAATAATAATGAAGTCACCTAACGCGCTAAGCGCACTAATCGATATTTATATCAGCCCAAGTAAAGCGTTTAATGGTATAGAGCAAGCAAAAGGCTGGTCATGGTTGGCCCTTATTTGTATAGCAGTTGCCACCGCCGCGAGTATGTTTGTTTTTTATAATAGTGTTGATATACAGTTTTTAATTAATGAGCAAGTAGCCGTTTCAAGTGTTGATGCCACTATTGGCGAGCAAAAAATGATTCGTCAAGCGATTGAACAAAATGCCCCAAACCAAATGTGGTTTGGCATGATCGGCGGTATTATTGGCATAGTAATAATGAATGCTTTAGTTGCACTTTATTATATGCTGATAGCTAAACTCGATCCTAACTCACAACATAGTTACGGTGCTTGGTATGGCTTTTCATTATGGACAATGATGCCTACGGTTATTTCAAGCCTTGGCACTATCGCCTTAGTATTAATGGCCAACACAGATCAAATTTCGCAACAAGCGGTGTTTAGTTACGCTTCTATCAATCAGCTCATTGTTGGGCTTGATGCCACACATACTTTTTATACCTTACTAGAATCAATTAACCTGTTCACTATTTGGAGCATTGCGCTGGGCATGGTTGGGCTAAAATGCTGGACTAATTTCTCAACTAATAAAGCGCTGCTGTTTGCAGCCTTACCAAGTATTATTATTTTTAGTGTTTGGGCGATTATAGCCGCACTTTAATTATTATGCAGAGGCAAGTTAGCCTCTGCACATTTTCACTCACGGACCGATAAAATGAAAAAAGCCATTATCATCACACTCGCTATTGCCGCTTTTATAGCGTTAATTGTATCAAAACAAATTTCTGGTGATAAAAAACAGCCCGAGGTAAATATCGCCCATGTTGAACTAGGCAATATTGCCGACTCAATAATGGCGTCTGGTAACTTAGTATTTAATACTCAAGTTCAGCTGCGCTCTGAAGTTACCGGCCGAGTAGATAAAGTATTTGTCGAAGAAGGCCAAAGTGTAAAACAAGGCGATATTTTAATGCGCCTTGATACCACTGCATTTGAATCTGAAGTAACCCGCAATAAAGCACTACTACGTGCCACCGAAATAGAAATTAAACATAGCCAAATTCGCTTAGTTAACTTTGAGCGCCAACTAAAAAGACAAAAAGAGCTTTACGATGTCGGTTTGGGCAATGAAGAAGCCTATGAAAACCTAGCAAGTGCCCGCGACTTAGCTAAAATAGATATTGAATCTCGTAAAGAGTCGTTTAACCAAGCTCATGCGTCGTTGCAAATTGCCCAAGATCGGTTAAATAAAAGTGTTTTTAAAGCGCCTATGAGTGGCCTATTGGCTTCGGTTAATATTAAAGAAGGCGAAACGGTTATTGCCGGAACGACCAATATAATAGGCTCTGATTTAATGCTGGTTGCTGACCCCAGTGCTATTTTAGCTGAGTTGCGGGTTGATGAAACCGACATAGCCAGTATTAAACTCCACCAAAAAGCAAATATTTATGCCGCTGCTTATCCTAACAATCCTTTTACTGGCACAGTAATAAACATTGGTACCTCGGCTAAAAATCAGCCTGGCTCACAAGGGTTATCATTTAAGGTAAAAGTATTACTCGATGCTACCGATCGTCAACTATATGCCGGAATGAGCTGTAGAGCAGAAATTGCCACCAGCATTGCCGAAAATGGTTTAAAGTTACCAATAGAAGCAATTCAAAAACAAGACGACAGCACCTTTGTTTGGCGCCTAAATAACGACAACAGCGTTAGTAAAGTAACCGTAGCTGTTGGTATATCATCAGATATTGAACAAGCAATTACCGAGGGGCTCAATGAAGGTGACAAAATAGTTATTGGCCCGGCTCGCCCTATTAGTACTTTAAAAGAAGGCGACACAGTAAAAGTAAAAGCCGCTGCGAAGGAAAACAACTAATGACTGCGGTGATCAAGCTTGAGCATATTAATAAACAATACAAAATGGGCGCTGAGATATTTAAAGCACTTGATGATGTAAACATTAGCATTATGCCCAATGAATATGTGGCCATTATTGGCCCCTCAGGATCTGGCAAGTCTACCCTAATGAATTTGTTAGGCTGCTTAGATACCCCCACCAGCGGCGAGTATTATTTAAAAGATAAGTTAGTAAAAAGTATGACCGAAACCGAGCTTGCGCACCAACGCAACGAAAGCGTCGGATTTATATTTCAAAGCTTTAACTTATTACCACGCGCATCGGCGCTAGAAAATGTAATGCAGCCTTTAGTTTACCGCTTTACCCCTAGCAAACAACGCAAACAACAAGCCCTTGAGGCGCTAAAGCGCGTGGGCTTAGCCGACAAAGTAAATCACTTATCAAGCCAGCTGTCGGGCGGGCAACGTCAACGAGTTGCTATTGCTCGTGCTTTAGTCACTAAACCGCATATATTATTAGGTGATGAGCCAACCGGTAACTTAGACAGTAAAACCACCCGCGAAATTATGGCCTTATTTGATGAGCTGCATAACGAAGGGCATACCATTATTTTGGTTACACATGAGCAAGAAATTGCCGACCACTGTCAGCGGGTAATTCGCTTAGCGGATGGTAAAGTAGTGAGTGACGTAACTAAAAACCAAGGAGCAAGGCAGCATGTTTAAACTTGCACTGGCCACTATGGAAGGCACTAAAGCCGCATTTTCGGCAATTAAAGCAAATGCTATGCGCTCTGCCCTCACCTGTTTAGGTATTATTATTGGCGTGGCCGCAGTAGTAACTGTGGTTGCTGTAATGCAAGGCTTTACCAAGCAAATAAACGATCAGTTCGCTGATATGTCGCCCGATGTAACTACTATTAAGGCGTATACCAGTATTGAGCTAGAAATGGTTGGTAAAAATGCAAAACTTAGCTACGACGATTTTTTAACCTTAAAAGCACGAGTAAAAGAAGCAGAAACACTCACCGCACTAATGTTTACTTGGCGTTTTTCGGGCGGAGCTGAGTATGGTAATAAAAGTCATTCATCGCGGGTTATGGGTACTGAGCAAGACTATCAAAAAGCATACCGTACCTACCCCGATCTAGGCCGTTTTATTCGCGCTGAAGACGACGAAAAACGCCGCCGCGTAGCTTTTATTGGGCCGTCAATTATCGAAAAATTAAACTTACCCAGCAATCCGGTAGGTGAATACATAAAGCTAGGTGGCGAATGGTTTAGAATTATTGGTGTAGCCGAAAAACAAGGTAGCTTTTTGGGCTTTGATCAAGACGATTATATTAATATTCCCATTAGCACTATGAGTGCGTTAGAGGGAGGCAATACGCAAAGTAATGTACAAATTATGTTTAGGCTTGAAGACAACGCTAACGAAGAGCAGGTACTAGCAAAAATTACTCGTATACTGCGCCAGTTACATAAACTTAAAGACGGCGACGACAATGACTTTGAATTTGAAACTGCTGAAAAAGCCCGCGCCCAAGTAGATAAATTTACCGGTAGTGCCACTGCCATAACCGCAGGTATTGTTGGTATTAGCTTATTAGTTGGTGGCATAGGTGTAATGAATATTATGTTAGTGTCGGTAACTGAGCGCACCCGCGTGATTGGCACCCTTAAAGCGCTAGGCGCTACACCCGGCTTTATAATGTTGCAGTTTTTAGTTGAGGCTGTGGTGTTATCGCTATTTGGCGGGTTGATTGGGCTTGCCATTGGTTATGGTGCAGCGGGGCTTATTTCGTTTATGGTTCCTAGCATGCCAGATGCGTATATTCCGGCATGGGCGGTAATGTTGTCGTTTGGTTTTACTTCATTAATTGGCATAGTGTTTGGTTTAGCCCCAGCCATTAAAGCCGCCAGGCTCAACCCTATAGATGCACTGCGTTACGAGTAACAATAGCATTGTAGTTGCTTACAAGGATGTAAGCCTAGTACATAATTAACACAGTGATTAAAACTCTCTTTAAACTTCAAGCACAAAGTATTACCCTACTTAAACACCACTTAAAAAATGAACTTTTAACGCTTAAACCACCCAAAGTACACACTATTGATATTGCTCACGGCTAATTTTAAATAAGGTATTAAATGCACAAAAAGCTAATACGTTGCATTATTGCTGCATGCTCTTTTTTAACTATAAACTCTAGCTTGGCGCTAGCACAACTAAACCCATCAGATGAAGCGCAAGGTATAACCGAAACCGCATATACTCCTCTGCGTTGTAATCAGCAACTACAGGCAAGTAGGCAAAAAACATACAGCCGTAAGTTTATTGTTCCTCAACAAGCTAGGTTACTCTCATGGAATATTTATAAGGCACAAAACCAAGGCCTATATAAAGATTTAACTCACCTTAATGAAAGTGCTGATATTGTTTTATTACAAGAGGCTATTGTAGATACACGCCTTACTAGCCTTAAACCTTTTTGGCGTTTTTCGCCCGGTTATAAAAGTGGCAATGTACAATCTGGTGTAATGACGCTTAGCCGCTGGCCTGCAACTGTACATTGTACTTTTATTCATAAAGAGCCATGGTTACGAAGCCCAAAAGCAACTAACATTGTTGAATATGCAATGGCTAACCAACAACGCTTATTGAGCGTTAATTTGCACGGCATTAACTTTACATTTGGTACTAAAGCCTACGCGCAACAGTTACAAGCCAGTATAAAAATAATGCAACAACACAAAGGGCCAATTCTTTTTGCGGGCGATTTAAACGCATGGAGCGATGCACGCCAAAAGCTAGTTAATGACGCGCTGACTAAACTGGGCCTTAAAGAAGCTATATACGTAGATGACAAGCGTACAAAAGCATTTGGTTTAGCCCTGGATCAAGTGTGGGCTCGTGGTGTTGTTATTTCTGATACTTTAGTAAGCGAATATAACAGCTCTGATCACAACCCTATTTTAGCCACTTTAAAAGTTGATGATGTATAACATGAAAAAAACTCGTATTTATTCTGCTTGGCTACTGACCATATTATTCACCTTTTTTAGCCAAATAAGCCTAGCTGCACACCCCAACCAATTACCTAATCAAGAACCCAATCGAGAACCCGACCAAGAAGTGCAGCATTTAATTACCTTTATTAGCAACAGCAACGCCACTTTTATCCGCAATGGCGATGAACATACTAGCAAAGAAGCCGCCGAGCATTTAGCCATGAAATACCGTAAAGCTAAACGTTATGCAAAAACAGCCGACGACTTCATTAATAATCTCGCTAGTAAAAGTTCATGGAGTGGTAAAGCCTACACGGTAATTTTAAGCAGTGGTGCTAAGTTAACCGCAAATAGCTGACTAACCAATGAGCTAATACGATTTAGAAACACAAAAAAGCCGTAGTAAATACGGCTCTCTAAAGCTATCAATAATAACAAGCTAAGCGTTACCTAGCTGTATGCGCTAAGTTAGGTAAGTAATCTACCGCTAGAATATCGCCGGGGTTAAGCCCAGTAACTACATGCTGCTTTGCGCCAATTATTTCACCTAAGCGCACAAACCGGCGTTCTATTTGCTCATTGTCACTATTAATCACATACAGCATAGTTAATTGGCCAAACTCATGTATCCAGCTACTATCTAGCAATATTCCTTGTTCATCGGGTAATACTAACTCTAATTGCGCATACAAGCCGGGCATTACCCCTACAGAAGAGTCAAAGTCTAAGCGAATTAACAAACTACGTGAGGCGCTATCGGCAACCGGAACTATTTCGGCTACTGTGGCTGGCAAGGTTAAATTAAGCGCAGGCAGCTTTATGGTTAAATTTTGCCCCAACTGCAATTTAACCGCTTGCGTTTCACGCACATTAAACTCAACTTGTAGCTGCTGCGGATTATATAATCCTAATAAAGCCTGCCCAGGCGTAGCTGTATCACCCGGTTCGACTAACCGCTCTACTACAACCCCCGAAATAGGCGCTGTAATACGAGTGTAACTCAGCGCAACTTTGGCTTGTGTTTGCTGCTGCTTAGCGGCAATTAAATTGGCCGATAAACTATCAAAATTTGCCTTCGCATTATCTAACTCACTTAACGATACTAAGCCTTGCGCATACACATTTTCAATACGTTTAAGTTGCTTTGTAGCTTGGGTTAATGTGGCTTGAATAGCATTAATTTGCGCCTCACTTTGTGCTAATTGCGCTTTAAAGTCATCTTGTTGTAAGGTAATGAGTAAATCACCTTGGGTTACGTTATCGCCTGCGCGTACATTTAAACGCTCAATTTGCGCCATAACTCGCGATGAAATTTGGGTATTTTGTTTCGCAATAATACTGCCTGGCACCCATTCACTACGGGATATTTTTTGCAGCAAAACAGTTTCCCGCTTACCGTGGTAATTGTTAGCATTGGTCGTTTTTAAACCAGCAACTTGCTTATTTGAAAAGCTGCCAGCCATATACAATACGGCGCCTATTACCACTAATAAAGCGAGTAACGAGCCAACTAGTTTTGATTTACCTTGCATGCGTTTCTCCCGCAGTGGTTTCTGTGTTTGCAAATACTAAGTAATAAACAAGCGGCACTACAAATAATGAAAACAACGTTGATGCCACAATGCCAAAAATAATCGCAATTGCTAAGCCACTAAATACCGGATCCAGTGTAATCACTAAGTTACCTAATAATGTGGTGCCTGCGGTTAGTAGCACGGGGCGCATGCGCACTGTTCCTGCTGCAATTAACGCTGCTTTTATTGCCATGCCTTGGGCGCGTGCTTGATTAATAAACTCAACTAAAATAAGTGAATTACGCACCACAATACCCGCCAAGGCAATCATGCCTATCATCGCAGTGGCAGTAAATAAAACCGGCTCGGGAGCGCCGCCAATACTGCGCTCACCAAACTGATTAAGTAACCAAAAACCAGGCATAATACCAATAACAGTGAGTGGTATTGCAGACATAATAATAAGCGACAAGCTTACTGAGCGTGTTTGTAGCCGTAAAATAATAAAAATGGCGCTAAGTGCAAATGCAAAGGCAATCCCCATATCTCTAAATACATCTATGGTAATACGCCACTCTCCTTCACCGCTAAATGTTACTTGCGTACCTGGCGGTAATTGCCAAGGTGCAGTGCCACCATTATTAAAAAAGTGCCGCGCTAACCAAGGCGTTTTTACAAAATCGTCTGTTGATATATTTAAATCAGCAGTTACATCGGCAATTATTGCTGCGGGAGTTCTCCCATTTAGCTCTGCCATAACATAAATAACTTCGCGCTGATCTTTGCGCATAATAGTTTGCGCTACATTTAATTGAGTAAACTCTCCAAGCTCAGAAAGCGCAACTAAAGGCCGCGGCGCACTACTTAAGCCAAATTTACTCGCATTTTTAGCTATGTCTCTGTCGCCCCTTAGTTGTAATGCTAGCAATTGTGCAAATTGATTGCGTTCGCTATAAGATAACTGCAGTTTTATTGGCACAGGCTGAGTTTCGTTGCTGACATAAAGCTGCCCAACCGTTTGCCCTTGTGACGCTATGCTAAGTGTTTGCGTGATATTTTCGGTAGATATAGCACTATGCGCCGCTTTCGTTTTATCAGTAATAAAACGTTGCAAAGGGGCTGCTGCAACCATTGAAGTATCAACCTCTACCACATGAGGTTCTTGTTTTAAGCGCGTTGCAACTTGCTCTGCGGCTAAATAATGCGTTTGCCTATCTATAAATGTATCTCGATAAACTTCTGCCACTAAAGTACTTAACACCGGCGGCCCTGGCGGCACTTCAACTACTTTAATCACTATGCCGTTATTTACTAATGGTGCTAACTGTTTACGCAAACGCATTACCACCGCATGAGATTGATGCTCGCGCGCTGTTTTATCTAGTAGTAGCACTCTTAGTTCAGCTAAGTTCGGTGCTTCTCGTCGGTAATAACCGCGTACCATACCATTAAAGTCCATACTTGAAGGCTGGCCTACATAAGTGGCTATTTCACTTACCTCGGTTAATTGCCATGTGAGCGTTTGCACTTGTCGGGTAAAAGCAGCTGTTTGCTCTAAATTAGTGCCCTCTGGCATATCAATAAGTACTTGTAGTTCATTTTTATTATCAAACGGTAATAACTTCAGCGGTACTAATCGCATCACAGGTAACATGGCGCTAATAATAAATAACGCAAGCGTGATCCACAGTACCCATTTAGCACGTGGTTTTGAGGCCAGTAAGGGGGTTAGTAAGCGCTCGTAAAGGCTCGTTTTGTTATTTGCTTGATCGGGCTCTTCACTATTAGGTTTTAGTAATTTCATGGCAAGCCATGGGGTTACAAAAAACGCCACTAATGTTGATACCATAACACTCACAGGTACGTTAAATGCCATTGGCGCCATATAAGGCCCCATCATTCCAGTAATAAAAGCCAGTGGAATAAATGCCACCATAATAGTTAGGGTCGACATTAATAGTGCAGTGCGAATTTCACTCATTGCATTCACTATTTGCTGTTTTTTATCACCCTTTTTATTTATAAAACGGCTGATGTTATCTATACCTGTGATCGGATCATCAACCAGTAACCCCAAAGATAAAATTAACGCAAATAAGGTCACTCGGTTAATTGTGTAGCCAAAGGCAAAATCAAGCGAGAGCGTAATGCCATAACAAATGGGTACAGCAAGTCCAACTACTATTGCAGGGCGCCAACCTAAAAATACGCCCACAAATATAACCACAGTAAATACTGCAAACACTAAGCTTGAGGCTAAATTATTTACTTTTTCGTCGGCGGTTTGGCCGTAATCTCGCAGTACTGAGTACGTTATTTCTACTGGTAGTAACCTTGTTTTTAGCTCTGCCATCATGGCATGTACATCGCTTGCCACCGCTACAGCATTAGTGCCTGCTTGTTTGGCAATACTCAGCGTTACCATAGGGTAATGCTGTTGCTCATTTGACTGCGCCAGCCATTGATAGTTTTGCGCCTCAGCGGGGCCATCACTAACCTGGGCTACATCGGTTAAATAAACACTTTTACCATTAACAACATTAACGACTAGTTGTTCTATCGCTGTTTTAGTTCTTAATACATCGCCCGCTTGCAAAATTATTTGCTGCTGGGCATTTACCACGCTACCTACCTCGGTGAGTTGATTAGATACACTAAGCGCATAATAAACATCACTTAATGTGGTTTGGTGTGCAGCCAAAGCGGTGGCATTTAAATTAACGGTAATGGCGCGGTTACGCCCCGCAATTACTTTTACTTCGCTCGTGTGTTCAATTCGTTGTAAATTATTGGCTATTTCGTTTGCAAAGCGGGTTAATTCATAATCACTATAAAGCTTAGGATCCTTGCTATATAACCCAAGCATAACAATAGGCACATCATTTACTTCTACTGGGCGTATTTGCCAGCTTTTAATAATAGGAGTCATAGTATGTTGATAGCTATAGAGCTTGGCGTAGGTATCGAGTATGGCTTGTTCGCGATCGTGCCCTACCTCAAAGCGCAAAGTAACCACAGCACGACTACTTTGCGTAGTTGAATATATATGTTTTACACCACTAAGTTGCGCCAATAACTTTTCTAATGGCTCGGTGACTAACCTAGCAACTTCAGGGGCTTCTACATTAGGTGCCGACACATAAATGTCGAGCATAGGTACCACTATTTGTGGCTCTTCCTCACGCGGCGTTTGCTGTAAAGCAAATAACCCACACAGTACCGACAACACAAAAATAATAATTGGTACGCGGCCACTTAAACTGCTTTTTACAGCGTTATCTATAGCGTTCATTGTGTTATTCCTTACAAAACAACCCATATAAAGTTGCCAGCAGTGTTACAGCATCTTTATCAATAACACGATAATAAATTGTTTGGCTTTCGCGTCGAGTAGCCACTATATTTGCTTTACGCAATGCAGCTAAATGCTGAGAGAGTGCCGATTGTGCAAGAGGTACAGCTTCATTTAACTGCGACACGTTCATTTCGGTGTCTTGTAAGGAGCATAAAATCATTAAGCGATTTTTATTGGCTAAGATTTTTAATAATTTCTCTGCTTTTTCTACGTTGGCAGCCATGGCAGTAAAGTCAATATTCATACTGTGCTCTTATACTTAATTTGTTAGTAAGTATAGGTTGCTAGAACAGCCATGTCTAACATTAGATCTTGCTAATGTATAAAAACCTAATATAGTAGCTATACATACTCATTAAAATGACCGACTATAATGAAGCTTAATAATGCACTGCGCTTAATTGCTGGCATCATGATTATTATCTCTGTTTTATTACAAAGCTTTCATGACCCACGCTGGATATGGTTTACTGTATTTATAGCACTAAATCTAATGCAATCAGCTTTTACCTGCTGGTGCCCAATGATCACACTATTACGCAAACTTGGCGTTAAGGAATAACAAATGCTTACATCCATTCCCGACTTATTAAAAACAATTATCCCTAATCAGCGCCGTATTGGTGCACAACAGGCAAAACAAGAGCTTGAGGGCAACAAAGGGTTACTTATCGATGTACGCGAACCAGCAGAGCATGCAAATAAAGCGGCTGTTGGCGCGATAAATATCCCTCGTGGTTTACTCGAAATGAAATTAATGGAAATCGAAAAAGACGCTACACGGCCAATTTATTTACACTGCGCCAGTGCAGCCCGCGCTACTCTTGGCGCCGAAGCACTCACTCGTGTTGGCTACGAAAACGTAACTGTGATTACTTGTAAAGCAGAAAAAGTACATGAGGTGTTTTGAGTTAAAATAGCTAGGCGATCAGGTATGATCGCCCTCAACTTTGTTTAAAAAATTTTACTTAAAAGCATCTACCAATCGTCATTATTTCTTTTATTTCAGCTTTTCCTATTAATAATATTTTTCAAGTTGTTTTTTTATAAAAATGCAAAGAGGATTTACTACTACATTAACCCCCCATCAATCAACCTTAACGCTACAACCTTTATTTCTCTTGATGTTAAAATAGTGTTTATTACCATTGTTGACTGTTGGTATTTGGTGTGCTAATTTTAAATTAGCTAAAATAGGGACAAAAATTAATACTTAAGGGAAATAAATGAAATATATAATCATATTTCTGACTTTTTTATTTGTGTTTGCAAATGCTGCAGAAGCAAATAATAACAACGTTACTTTATTTATGTGCGAGGGTTGTAATTACGATGAAGCCTATCAGTTGGCAAAAGATAACCCCCCATTAACTCAATGCTACTCATCAGACCCAAACGAAATTATCACAATTGATAATCAGGCATGCTACTCAAATCCTAAAAAGGTTATAGTTGCAGATGTACTTGGTAATGGGCATTTTGCATTTATGGTTGGGCATCATCATCAAGGCTCAAATATGCCTCTCCTCAATAAATATGCAGAACCAACGTCTTTGAGCAACAATGATGAAACCGCAATATCTAGGTTAAAAACAACTGACAAAAATTTCTCTAAATTTATAAAAGAAATGCAGGCAGAGCTAAATGTATCACCACTACAAGTAAGCCAGCACCTCCCACTCAATATGATTCATTCAAATACTGAAAACAGCTGTCCCCCTCATATAACAGATGCAGTAAAAGCAGTATTTGAAGGGCGAACTGCATCCGAACTACAGCATAAGTTAAACAATAAAGCTAAAGCAGATTTTGAGGATCCAGAACGCTTTTTTCATGCCAAGGAATATAGTAGCGAAGGTTTTTCAATTGGTGTGGGCGGAATTTCATATCAAGGCACTTGGAAAAAAGTAAGTAAAAACTTTAATACAAGCGTGCGTTTTAATCAAAACCAAGATATTCCTACAGGTAGTACAGGGCTGTACGACGTAGTTTTCTCAATAAAGTGGATAAGAGAGTTTGGCGCACTAAGCGTATCAGTGAATCCCTTTTTAACTTATTTAGATGGAATTGCATTAAATCAGCTTCAAAAAACAACGAGTAATACTGTAGATCAATGCCTTCAAGATGCTTTAGATCATACACTCCCATCAAACACTTCTTCGCCAAGCCCTGGTGGTGGTAGCTCTGGTGGTGGTAGCCCTGGTGGTGGTAACTCTGGTGGTGGCGGCTGGGATAATCAAGTTTGCGAAAAGCATTACTATATCAATGGTGTAAAAATGCTTACAATCAAGGTGTCTTGCTAGACCTTATATAATTAGCTCAAAAAATGGCGGTGAACAGTGAGTGCGCGCTCGCCGAGCTTGGCTTAAATGCAACCACACCCAAGCAGCTATCGCTGCTGCATTGCATCAGCGCAGGCATACACGTAACCAAATCGCTTACCATCTTTACATTACGACAAACTTTTATACAGTAACTTACAACACTGGCTTTCGATTGCCGTTAAACTTACTTATTAAATTACTAGGCAACTTTATAGCTACTAAAATATGCAACAACCATTACCCATATTGCTCAGCACCTTACTTGTTACAACCTCAGCTGCTTATGCTGACTCGCCATGGTCTGTGGCTGGCGGCGTGATCGCCGTTGATTCGCCCTATGCCAATACCGACACGAAAGTGATGGCGTTACCTATGATCAACTACCAAGGTGAAAAGCTAACGCTACGTGGCTACACACTCGACTATACATTACTGCAACAACACGGCTTTAGCTGGTCTGCCACGTTAGCACCGGGGCAATTTTTTGACTCATCAGACTCCGACAATCCAGCCATAAAAGCACTTAATGAGCGCAAGATGTCATTATACGCGGGAACGAAAGTGAGTTACGCCGCAAATTTTGGCCGCCTCAATGCAAGTGTAACGCATGATATACTAGGCCACAGCGATGGCCTGAAGTTTAATGGTGACTACAACTACAGCATAATCTTCAGCAAAGAGTTAATACTTACCCCGTTTATAGGCGTGGTAATTAATAGCAGTAATGTATCGAATTATTATTACGGTGTAGCCGCCGGCGAGTCAACCCGCTATGCGCCTTACCAACTCGGTTCAACCGTGAATTATAATGCGGGGCTGTCATTACGTTATCAACTGAATAAAAATTGGCACCTGAATGGCCTCGTTAAATATACTCAGCTAGACGCTGATATTGAAGATTCACCAATTGTCGATAGCGATAATATTGCCACCACCATGTTGTCTGTAAGCTATCAGTTTTAGCGTATGCATTATTAAAAAAGCCGCACAGTTAATGTTCGGCTTTTGTTATGCTCACTGAGTAAAAACGATGACTACAAGCTCACTACCACGCGAATAGCCAACGCAATAAACACTAGCCCTAACAGCTTATCAAGCCAGACATTTTGCTGGTTAAAACCAAAGCGGTTTTTAGACATCTCGGTAAGTAATGCCACCAGCAAGTACCAGCCGGTATCAATAACCAGCACCGTTAGGCACATAATTATCCCTATGCTTAAGGTTAGGTTTTGTGGGTCAATAAACTGCGAAAATAATGCTAAAAAGAAAATCGCCAACTTAGGATTCAAAAACGCAATAGCAAAACCATCTTGCAAGGCTGTTTTACTACTTACCTCACTGTGCTGCACTTGCAGTTCACTACCGTGCGCTTTAGCAAGTAAAATTTTAATCCCTAAATACGCTAAATAGGCAGCCCCTAAATACACCAACATTTGATAAACAGTAGGAAACTGCAGCATCAACGCCCCTAACCCAAGTAAGGATGCCGCTGCATACAATCCCACGCCTAAGCCATGACTCAATGCCGCCAGCATGCCATTTTTCATGCCACCACTTAAGGTATGCTTTAATACCACCGCCAAACTAGGCCCTGGCGACATCGCGCCCATCATGCACACAACTGCTAAACTCAACCACACCGATAAAAGCATTCACTACCCTTCTAATTCATTGTTTTCTATTAACAACGCATACGCCGTTATCTGCCCTTGAAAGCCCGTTGCCGTGGTAACGTTTATAACTCGCCAGCCTTGTTAGTTTAATTGATAGATACGCGTGTTCAATGCATCTACATCTATGCCGTGACTAAAAAAGCCGCGCTTTTTAAATTCAACTATTTTTTGCATTAGCTATCATCCAGTTTATAAGCTGTAGTCAAAATCGTAATAATGAATACCTTGCTCTATGCGAATTTTCATACTGCCAGTTAACCCTACCAGCTCACCGGTGCCTGAGTCGGGAATAACGGTTAATATTAAACTGTCTTGGCCTTTATCCATAGTGCCAAAATGCTGCAGTACAAAGCTGCCTTTTTTGCCGTCAAGCTCGCCTATCACTTGTTCTATTGCAACATAACCCGCACTGCCTTGCGTGGGCGTCATGGCACTTAGCATTTCACCTTGACTGGTGGCACTAAGCGCGCCATTAAATGTTTTATCTATCGACATGCGGCCTAAGTTAATGCCATTTTGGCCGCTTGCGTAACCTTCTATTGGAGCTAAATCTACATTAAATTCTCCACTTACGGTTGTTGTAGTCATAACCTTTCCTTATTGATGATTTTAACACTATTGATTTTTATTATCTTAGTGCCATATCTATACCTTAACCTTTAAAAAGAATCCACTATGTCAAAAACAACGCCTAAGCCCGAAAAGGCCGCCTTTAGTAGTTTAATTCCTATCTTTGCTTTTATTAAACCTTATAAAGGCGTAGTGACTGCGGCGCTCATTGCTTTACTCGTTACTGCTGGGGTTAACCTGTCATTGGGTCAAGGAGTTAAATTTGTCATTGACCATGGTTTTATTGCCGGCTCGCAAGCACAGCTACAGCAAGCTGTGTTGGTACTTATAGGCTTAATTAGTTTATTAGCGGTGGGCACCTTTAGTCGTTTTTATTTAATGTCGTGGATTGGTGAACGTGTCAGTAACGATATTCGTAAAGCGGTGTTTAACCGTATTGTTACTTTGCACCCAAGTTATTTTGAAGAAAACCGCATTGGCGAATTAATGTCGCGGTTAACCACCGACACCACTTTGCTGCAATCTATTATTGGCTCTTCTTTTTCAATGGCGCTACGCAGTGCATTAATGCTAGTGGGTGGTTTAGCCATGCTGCTGTTTACCAATTTAAAACTGACCTTAGTGGTCGTTGCTTGTGTACCTTTAGTACTGGTGCCCATGATGGTATTTGGCCGCAAAGTGAGAAAGTTAGCCAGTAGCAGCCAAAGTGCTATTGCCGATATAAGTACTTACGCCGGTGAGATCATTCAAAATATTAAAGTAGTGCAAAGCTATAGCCACGAACAGCGAGAGCAGCAAGCTTTTGCTCTGGAGGTCGAAAAAGCCTTTAACGTCGCTAAAAGCCGTATAAAACAACGCTCGTTTTTAATTGCCGCCGTTATATTTTTAACCTTTAGTGCCATCAGCGCTATGTTATGGGTTGGCGGCAGCGATGTACTAGCCGGCACTATGACTGGAGGTGAGCTAGGTGCCTTTGTGTTTTACGCTATTATGGTGGCCATGTCGGTTGCAACTGTGGCAGAGGTTTATGGTGAGCTGCAGCGCGCAGCGGGTGCTGCTGCAAGGCTACTAGAATTACTCGCTGTAAAAAGCGAAATTGAAAACCCTATTTCCCCACAAGACGAAAAGCTCCTAAGTAGCACTAACCACTCTGCCATTACACTTGAAAGCATTAGCTTTAATTACCCATCTCGTCCCGATGTAAGCGCACTTAATAATGTGAGTTTAAACATACAGCAAGGGCAAACAGTGGCAATTGTGGGTCCTTCTGGTGCAGGGAAAACCACCTTATTTGAATTACTACAACGCTTTTACGATCCAGCCAGCGGTGCTATTAAGTTTCGTGATGTAAATATTAAAGATTTATCACTCAATACGCTGCGTAATAAAATGGGCATGGTGGCACAAAACCCTATTTTATTTAGCTCAGATGTAATGCATAACATTCGCTACGGCAATCCAGATGCTACCGACGAGCAGGTTTATGCGGCGGCTAAACATGCCCATGCTGATGAGTTTATTCAACAGCTACCACAAGGCTATAACAGCTTTTTAGGGGAACAAGGAGTGAGACTATCGGGCGGTCAAAAGCAACGCATTGTACTCGCGCGAGCAATTTTAAAAGACCCTGAAATACTATTACTCGATGAAGCCACCAGCGCACTCGATGCACAAAGCGAGCACCATGTACAAGCCGCACTTGAGCACTTAATGCAAAACCGAACAACGCTGATCATTGCGCATCGTCTGGCAACGGTAAAACATGCAGATATGATTGTGGTAATGGAACACGGGGAAATAATAGCAACAGGGAGCCATCAGCAATTACTGCAAAGCTCCCCGTTGTACCAGCGCTTATGTGAACTACAGTTCAATAAAGACTAGATTTTTATGTGCTTATTGCGTGTTAGGCACTATTTGAATTTCTACACGACGATTTTGTGCACGGCCATTTGCGCTATCGTTTGATGAAATTGGACGTGTTTCACCATAACCTGTAGTGCTAATTCGTTCAGCCATAATTTGCTGATTAACTAAATAGTTTTTAACACTTTGAGCGCGTTGCTGTGAAAGGCTCATATTGTAGCTATCTTTACCTGTGCTATCGGTATGACCTTCTACGCTTAAATAAGTTTTTTCGTATTTGTTCATCACTTTAGCAATCGCACTTAGCGTATTGTGAAAGCCCGACGAAATATACGACTGATCGGTTGCAAAGGTAATATTTGACGGCATAACTAAACGTAAGTTATCGCCTTCACGTACCACTTCAACACCAGAACCCGCTAATTCGTCACGAAAAGCGGTTTCTTGTTTATCCATGTAATCGCCTACTGCAGCACCAGCTAATGCACCAATTGCAGCACCAATAAAGATACGCTTATCTTTATGATTACCAGTAGCCTTACCTAATACACCACCAGCTGCAGCGCCAATTGCCGCTCCTTTACCTGTGTTATTCATTTCACAACCGCTAAGTAATACAGCCACTACCGTTACGCTTAAAAGTGATTTAGTTAAAGTCATGTTATGCCCTATCCATTTAGTATTTTGCGCTATTATGCAAATATATGAATGAACAAGCCATGAAGAATCTATTATAATTAGCGTTTTATGCTGTATAACAACAAAAATTCTATCGATAGCTGAGTTCATAAATATGTCATACTACTGGATGATAATTTTATAATTTATAACGAGGATTGGGGCGTAATGTTAATTGCTATTTTTAGACAGTTTTTTTTACTCGGCTGCATGAGTTTTGGTGGCCCTGCTGCTCACTTAGGCTATTTTAAGCGCCATTTTGTCGATACCCTAAATTGGCTCACTAACACCCGTTATGCACAGCTTATAAGCTTAAGCCAAGCCTTGCCTGGGCCTGGCTCTAGTCAAGTTAGTTTTGCCATTGGGGTAGAGCGCGCGGGTGTACTTGGTGGCATTGCTGCCTTTATTGGTTTTACCCTACCATCATTTTTAATTATGTTGCTATTGGCTATAAGTGCGCATCAGTTTGATGCTGTTTATTTTGCCATTATTGCTGGGTTAAAACTGTTTGCTGTGGTTATTGTCGCCGATGCCACATTAAGTATGGCAAAAAGCTTTTGCACTAGCGCAGCCCTAAAGCTATTAGCCGTACTAAGCACGTTAGCCTTAATACTTTTTCCTCTGCTGGGCACACAAATAGCTATTTTAATTACCGCGGCTGCTGTGGGTGCAATATGGCCATTATTAAAATTAAATCCTGAACCCGCACAGCAAAGTAAGTCAAAAAGTAATATAAATTGGCTCGCTTTAGGGTTATTTACACTGCTGCTAGCGCTCAGTTTCATTCCTTTGACTACTGAATTAGCTTTGTTTGCCCCCTTTTATCAAGCAGGTGCCATGGTGTTTGGTGGTGGACATGTAGTATTACCTGTATTGCAAGCAAGCGTACCTGCACTAAGCAGCGATCAGTTTTTGAGCGCCTATGCAAGCGCGCAAGCTGTGCCTGGGCCTATGTTTACCATTGCTACTTACTTAGGTGCACAACTAAGTACCGAACAACCTTTATTAGGCGCTATCGTAGCCACTGTACTTATATTTATGCCCGGGTTTTTACTCATACTTGCGTTTCAAAAAAGTTGGTTAAACTTAGCCAACAAGCCTCGCTTTGCCAGTGTTATTGCCGCACTTAATGCCTCTGTAGTGGGGTTTTTAGCCGCGGCGCTGTATTCACCTATTTGGACATCGGCGGTGCACAATTTTTGGCACATTGCGCTAGTTATTGCAGCATTCGCTTGGCTAAGATTAAAAAAGCCACCTATTTGGTGGCTGTTAATACTCTTTATTGCTACGGGGTTGGCTCAGTATTATTGGGCACTTTAATTTTAGGTTTTTCGCTTGTAGGCACGGCTGTGGGTGGGCTAAATTGGCCACTCACACTTTGATACGGACGCAGGCCAAAAATAGGTAACACAGCCAATAAATGATCCATTATTTCGGCTTGTAAATGCTCATACGATATCCAACGTTTATCGCTACTAAAGCAATAAAACTCAATCGGTAAGCCGTGGTTTGTCGGCTGTAACTCACGTACTAGCAAGGTCAGTGAAGTATTGATTTTTTTATGTTGCTTTAGGTAACCTTCGGCATAACGGCGAAACAAACCTAAATTAGACACAGGATCAGGCAGTGAAGACGTACGAATGTAGTCGGCCAAAGGTATAGCCGCTTCTATTTGCTGGCGAAAATCATCTTCAACTAAAAAAATACTATTCATATCAATATTAAGCGAGCGCTTCATGCGCCTACCGGCAGACTCTTGCATACTACGCCAGTTTTTAAATGAACCTGCTACTAACATGTAAGTAGGAATAGTAGTTACAGTATTATCCCAGTTACGCACTCTTACTGTGTTTAACCCTAAATCAATTACTTCTCCGTCGGCCCCATAATTATCTACCTGGATCCAGTCGCCATACGTAACGAGTCTATTGGCTGCAATTTGAATGCTTGCGACAAACCCCAATATGGTGTCTTTAAATACTAATAAAGTGACGGCGGCAATAGCACCAAAACCCGAGAGAATATAAGTAGGTGATTTTTCTAGCACTATACTAACAATTAAAATAACACTGACAATAAAGGTAATTAATTTAACAACCTGAATTAATCCCTGAATGGGTACTTCGCGGGCAAAATCTAATTGATTATAAATAGCGCCCGCAATACTCACTATGCTACTAAAAATAAAGCCCGCATAAATAATGAGCAGCGCTTGGCCTAAGGTTTTTAAAATTTCCTCTGCAATCTCATTCACCGGGTACACACTATCAAATGTGGCTAAAAACAATGCACAGCAAAGTAAGCAAGCTATGCGCTTATTGAGCTTGTTTAGCATAGGTGCAAGTAAGCCAATGCGTTCAGGTGAGATTTTAGTAACAATTTTTTGGATCGCAGGAAACATTAAGCGACGAGTAAATAAGTACACAAATAATAATGAAAATATCCCAATGGCGACGGCAGTAATAGTGCTTAGAAAAAAAGCGTCGGGCACTTTTTCAAACCAAGGCGCTATTAACTTCTGTAAGTGGGTATCGGTCATGGTATTTTTATTTCCTTGCGGGAGTTAGGTTTAAAATTACAGTGCTAGCTAGAGTAAAAAGCGCCATTGCAGCATAACCAATTATAGTAACTACAGCGGGTAATACCCGCTGTAAAATTAACAGAGCCAAGCAAAGTGACATTAAAAAACACTACCTAAGTTAATCTGTATTGACCGTGAATAGCTAAGTGTTTTTAGCGTAACTGTAGGCTCATATTTTTATGCATTTATTTTTGTTCAAGGTTTATTAATGTTTGGTTTTTTTCTTTCCATAACCGATTAAGCTCACTTTGAAAGCGCACTCTAAAGTCGGGATCGTTAGTGTAGTCACCAATTAGCTCGTCACTGACCGGTCTTACTTCAACATGTACGTTTATATTTTTTACTTTACCGCTGGCAAAATCCATAAAGGTCGGAATGCCCTCAGGATAATGAATAGTCACATTAACTACTTTAGTAATTTGCTCTCCCATAGCTTGCATTACAAAGGCAACGCCTCCTGCTTTGGGTTTTAACAAATGTGGAAAAGGGCTGTTTTGGCGAGCGTGCTTTTGCTTCGTATAGCGCGTACCTTCTACAAAATTAACCACACTTACTGGCATTTCTTTAAATTTTTCGCAGGCCTTACGCGTGGTTTCTAAATCTTTACCGCGTAATTTAGGGTTCTTTTTAAGCTGACTTTTACTCGTACGAGTCATGAACGGAAAATCAAGCGCCCACCAGCACAAACCTAATATAGGCACGTAAATAAGCTCTTTTTTCAAAAAGAAATTTAAAAAGGGTATTTTGCGATTTAATACGCGTTGCAATACTAAAATATCAACCCAGCTTTGATGATTAGCTATAACTAAATACCAATCTTTTAGCTTTATATCTTCAAGCCCAGTAACGTTAATTTTAGTTGGCGTAAATAATTTTTGATTTAAGCTGTTAAAGGTAACCCAAATAGTGGCAAATTGTTTGGCGGCCCAACTCATTAACTTTTGTAGCGGCTTAATTGGTATAAGCTTAATAACACCACAAATAAAAATTGGCACAAACCAAATAAGAGTATTTATAAAGTACAACAAAATACTAAATACACTGCGGATAACTGACATTGTTTCTATTCCTTTAAATAGCGCGCAGCAGCTAATTACTGCGCTTTTTATACTTAATTAATAATGGCTGAGGTTAGTCCTCAAAATAGGTATAGCCTTCTAGTCCCGCATTAAGCTCTGCTAAATAGCCTGCTTTACATGGCTCAGACACATCGAGCTTATTAATTTGCTCTGCAAAGTTGTCTGCTAAAATGGCGCTATCATAGTCAACACACTTTAATACATCCTTAACGCTGTCACCTTTAATGGCGTTAGTAAGTACATAACCATCATCGTTTAACTCCACATGCACTGAGTCGGTGTCGCCAAATAGGTTGTGTAAGTCACCTAAAATTTCTTGATAAGCGCCAACCATAAACATTGCAATATGATACTGCTGCCCTTGTGTATATTCAGGTATAGGTAAGCTTGTTTCTATACCTGCACCTTCTACATATTCGCGAATTTGCCCATCAGAATCACACGTTATATCTTGAATAATAGCGCGCTGGGTAAGCGGTTGAGTGAGGTTTTCAATAGGCATTACTGGGAACAATTGGCCAATTCCCCATATATCTGGCAACGATTGAAATAGTGAAAAATTAACAAATAATTTATCAGCTAATTTTTCGTTTAAATCATCGAGTACTTCGCGATGCGCACGCACATTATTGCTCAAAGATGAGCGCACCCGATGTAAAATAGTAAAGTAAAGTTGCTCTATTTTCGCCCACTCTAGCATGCTCACTAAACCGTGTACGTACTGATCGTGTGCTTCGCTAAATAAGTGCATTGCGTCGTGATAAATTTCCAGCGCCATACGCGGGCTTAAACGCTGTAAACATTGCCACATTTCATCTAATACCAGTGTACTGCTTTGCGCAGGCGCCTCTGGGTTTAAGTGATTAGGCGCTTTTTCAACGTCAATTACATCGGTAATTAATACCGCGTGGTGCGCGGTTAACGCACGCCCTGATTCAGTAATAATGGCCGGATGAGTTAATTGATGTTGGTCACACACCTCAGAAAACGCATTTACTACGTTACGGGCATATTCTGCAACGGTATAGTTCATTGAACACGCACTACGTGAACCCGAACCTTCGTAATCAACCCCTAACCCACCGCCTACATCAACGGTATTAAGTGGTACACCTAACTGAGTAAGTTCAGCAAAATGGCGTGCACATTCACGCAAAGCGCGGTGAATATCGCGAATATTGGCTATTTGAGAGCCAATATGAAAATGCACCATTTGCATTAAGTGCAATTTATTATGTTTTTTTAACACTTCAACAGCGCTAAGCACTTGCCCTGCCGTTAAACCAAATTTACCTTTTTCGCCACCGGTGTTTTGCCATTTACCTTTGCCCACTGAGTTTAGGCGAATACGAATACCAATAGCCGGTTCAATGCCTAAATTATCAATTTCTTCCAGTAAGGTGGTTAACTCCGAGAGCTTCTCTACCACTATTTTAACTTTGTGACCCATAGCCTGACCAATACAGGCTAAGCGTAAAAACTCACTGTCTTTATAGCCATTACACACAATAGTAATGGGCTCTTTTGCCACCCCTAAAATAGCCATTAGCTCTGGTTTAGAGCCAGCTTCAAGGCCAACCAGCCCGCTAGGGTGCGCTAAAAGTTTACTCACTACAGAGCGCTGCTGATTTACTTTGATTGGATAAACGCAGGTATATTCGCCTTGATACTCACGATTTGCTCGTGCTTGAGTAAAGGCATTGGTAAGCGTATCTACCCGGTTTTGTAATATATCGGTAAAGCGCACCAATACTGGTAAAGTTAAACCCTGTTGTTTAAATTGTTCGGTTAATTGCGTTAAAGAAATTGCGGCCTTTGCTTGGTCGCCATCTGGGTAGGCCACCAACTCGCCTTGTGCGTTAATATCAAAATAGCCTTCACTCCAATGTGCAACATTATAAGTGGCACGTGCTGTTTCTAAACCCCAAGTCATGGCAATTCTTCTTTAATCAATTAAATACAATGACGCATTTTAATACGTCGCTATCCTCTAGGCTAACAAAAATTGAACTTTCCCTCATTCCTAACTAACTTTATTGGTTAAATCAGTTAAAATGTCATTGAGCAAAACGTCAAGCACTGGCAAAATTGCCCCCTTTTTCATCCTCAACTTAAAAAAGTGTAATAGTAACTATGGCAAATTTAGATCAAAGTAAGTGGTTTACTGAAATTAGCGACCGCGATGGCAGCGCATTTTCATTACGTATTAACAAAAAGTTAGATGAAAAACAGTCTCCTTTTCAAAAAGTAGAAATGTTCGAAACCACCGACTTTGGTAATTTAATGATCATCGACGGTTGCACTATGGTAAGTAGCCGCGAAAACTTTTTTTATCATGAGATGATCAGCCACCCTGCACTTTTAGCGCACCCAGCACCTAAAAATGTAGTTATTATTGGCGGCGGCGACTGCGGTACCTTACGCGAAGTGTTAAAGCACCCTGGTGTAGAGAGCGTTACGCAAATAGATATAGACGAAGTAGTAACGCAAATGTCGTTAAAATACTTCCCAGAGCTGTGTGAATCTAACAACGATCCTCGTGCAACAGTTATGTTTGACGACGGCATTAAATACATGCGCGAAGCCGCAAGCGAATCAATCGATGTTGTTATTGTTGATGGCACCGACCCAGTAGGCCCAGGTGAAGGTTTATTTAATCATGCATTTTACACTAGCTGCTTAAACGCACTTCGCCCAGGTGGCATTTTAGTACAACAAAGCGAATCACCGCTTATGCATATGCCGTTATTAGTTGAAATGCGCGAAGCTATGCTAACGGTAGGTTTTAACGACTTACAAACACTGCCATTCCCGCAACCTATATACCCAAGTGGTTTATGGTCAGTAACTTTAGCGCGTAAATCTGCAGCCTTTAATGGCTTTAGAGAAGATGCAGCAGCCGATATTGCAAAGAACAGCGAATACTACAACAACGGCATTCATCACGGTGCATTAGCTACGCCAAACTTTATGCAACGCGCTTTTGATAAAAAATAATCTCGCAATCTAAGCAATACTAAATTAAGGGCTCAACAGAGCCCTTTTTTATTGCTTAGCGTACAAGCAACCTCACTGCTCACTTTTTATCACCCTGAATACGTATGCAACCTGTCGTATTCACCACCCTCTCGCTTTATGCTTGATAGCCAAACACGTCGCTAACCCAAGGAACTATTATGCGCACATTGGCACTGCTACTCATGGCTTTTTCAAGTATCACGGTTGCTCAAACAGCTACCGTACAATCGCCTGACGGTAATATAAAAATAATCATCTCAGACGAGCAGAGTACACCTAGTTATTCTATTAGTTTTAAAAATAAAACAGTCATTAATAATTCTGCTCTCGGGTTTGAATTTAAACAACATGCACCGTTTAGTAACAGCTTTAAAATAACCAAAGTTCAACAACAAAGTACCAACACTCAGTGGCAACAACCTTGGGGCGAGCGACAAACGGTTGTAGATCAGCATAACGAGGTAACTGTAACCTTTGCTAAGCCACAACCTCAAGGCGGTACTTATAGCGTGCGCTTTAAAGCGTTTGATAGTGGCGTGGGTTTTAGATACGAAGTACCAAAACAAGCAGGCCTTAACAATATTGAAATAACCAAAGAGCTTACCGAGTTTGCTGTTAATAACAGCCACACAGCTACAGCTTGGTGGATCCCTGCCCGCGGCTGGAATCGCTACGAATATGTATATAATACCACCCCATTAAACGATGCCGCATTGGTACATACCCCATTTACCTTTAAAAACCAAGATGGTGTGCATATTAGTATTCATGAAGCCGCCCTTGTTGATTACGCCGCCATGGTACTTAATCAACGCCGCCCTGGGGTTTTTCAAGCCGATTTAACGCCATGGTCGAGTGGTGTTGCCGTTAAAAAACAGGGCGCATTTAATACTCCATGGCGCACTATTCAAATTGGCGAAAAAGCCGTTGATTTAGTTAACTCAGATATTATTTTAAATCTAAATGAGCCGAATAAACTCGGTGACGTGTCGTGGGTAAAACCAGGTAAATACATAGGTATTTGGTGGGGTATGCATATAAACACACACACTTGGGGCAGCGGCGACAAGCACGGCGCTACTACAAAAAATACCAAATACTACATGGACTTTGCCGCCAAATATGGTTTTGATGGCGTATTAGTTGAAGGCTGGAACACAGGCTGGGATGGCGACTGGTTTTTTAATGGTGATGTGTTTAGCTTTACTCAGCCCTACGATGATTTTGATATAGCAGCGCTAACAAAATATTCTAAGCAAACAGGCGTGCAACTCATTGGCCATCACGAAACATCCGGCAACGTCAGTAACTATCGCAAGCAAATGGCAGATGCCTTTGCATTGTATGAAAAATCTAACGTTAGCCAAGTTAAAACCGGTTACGTAGCCGATGGCGGAAACATTAAGCGCATTGACAAAAACGGTATAGCTCGCCATGAGTGGCACGACGGCCAATTTATGGTTAACGAGTACTTACATAACGTTAAGCTAGCTGCTAAACATAAAATAAGTATTAACACCCACGAGCCGATTAAAGATACCGGACTGCGCCGTACTTATCCAAACTGGATCACTCGAGAAGGCGCACGCGGACAAGAGTTTAACGCATGGGGTACTCCTCCTAATCCACCCGAGCACATTGCTATGCTGGCATTTACCCGCATGCTTGCTGGGCCTATGGATTTTACTCCTGGTATTTTCGATTTAAGTTTTAACGGTTTAGGCGCTAATACTAATCGCCCGCAAACTACGCTGGCTAAACAACTAGCATTGTATGTTGTATTGTATAGTCCGATTCAAATGGCGGCCGACCTACCTAAAAATTATTTAGCTAAACCCGATGCATTTCAATTTATTCAAGACGTACCGACCGACTGGCAACAAAGCATTGCCCTTGATGGTGCAGTAGGTGACTTTATTGTATTTGCGCGAAAAGAGCGAAAGCGCGACAAATATACCGGCAACGACTGGTATTTAGGCGCAGTGACTGACGAGCAAGCGCGTACTATTGAGATTAGTTTAGACTTTTTAGATAACGGCAAACAGTTTGAGGCACATATTTATAAAGATGGTAAGAATGCCGCATGGAAAAATAATCCGTACGATTTAACTATCGAAAAACGCCTTGTTACTGCAAGCGATAAATTAACGCTTAAGCTGGCCACCAGTGGCGGTACGGCTATTCGTTTTAAAGCACTTTAATCGCTTACTGCGTATTTATAATTTTGGCCAGCACAACTTAATACCAACCCGCTGCAGTAAAGTGGGTTGGTATTATACTTTAATTGGTAAGTAAATTTGTGCACTTAACCCGCCCTCAGGCCGGTTAGATAATTTAACTTTACCGTCATGCATATCTATAATGCGTTTAATAATAGCCAGCCCTAAACCGCTGCCCTCGCTACCACGTGCTGTATCGCCTTGCTTAAACGGCTCAAATACCGACTCCAGTTCGCCCTCTGGTATACCCGGGCCACTATCGTTTACCGCAATAACAACATACTTTTTATTGCTATTAAAATAGCAGAGCACTTCAATATCACCTTCTGAGTAACGCAGCGCATTTTCAATCATATTGGTTATTACACGCTTAATTGCCACTGCACTAATAGGTATATTGCCAATACTAGGATTACCTTTAAAGGTAATTACTCGCTGGTGTTTAAGCTCAGTGTGCACTACCTCTGCCACTAACGCGTTAATGTCCTCACAGCTTAGCTCTTCACGTTTGTGATGGCGTAAATATTCAATGAACTGATCGATAATGCCGTTCATGTCTTCAATATCGTAAATAATGCCTTCACGCAAATAGTCATCTTCATCTGCCATCATTTCGGTGGCTAAACGAATGCGGGTTAGTGGAGTGCGTAAATCATGAGACACCCCTGCCATTAACAGCCGACGATCATTTTCAAGCGCAGCAATACCCCGCGACATTTGATTAAATGCCCGTGTTACAGCAATAACTTCACTCGATCCTTGTTCGGCTAACTTAGTACTAAAATCGCCTTTACCTACCTTAACCGCCGCTTGTTGCAATGCTTTTAGCGGCCTATTTAAGTGCCTAGCAAATAACCAACCACCTAATACACTTAAAAAACCAATACTTGATAAGTAAAAGGTTAAAAACTCGAGGTTATTTTCTTTAAACCCACTAAGCGGCACTTTTACCCAATAACCTAATGCTTGCGGGGCTTCTACCCAGTATATGAGTGGATCGGTTTGGCTAATACGCACCCGCGCAGAACCATTTAGCTGCTCAGACATACTACGCGATAATACCGAATATTCGCGACTTTGCCCCAAACCACTGCGCATTGCTTCATGCTGAGTCATGACTTCAATACCGGTAATTTCAAAAAACTTATCCGATACTTCATTGGTTACTTCAACACCATCTTCCCAGTCAATAAATACGGTTTTAATTTGCTTAGCCAGCATTAAATTAACTTGCTCAATGGTAGGTTTTACTACGTATAAGCTCACCGTTACGTAAGATACTATTTGATTTATTAACAGCAAAGCCGCCACTAAAAAAACGGTTTGCCCAAATGCACTACGCGGAAATAGTCCCATATAAATTACTTTTCACCATCGGGAACAAATACATACCCTAAGCCCCAAACGGTTTGAATATAACGTGGGCTGGCGGCATCTACCTCAATCATGCGGCGAAGTCGCGACACTTGCACATCAATACTGCGCTCCAGTGCGCTGTAATCTCGCCCGCGCGCTAGGTTCATCAATTTATCACGGCTCAGCGGCTCACGTGGATGCAAGACCAGCGCTTTAAGCACTGCAAACTCGCCACTGGTTAAGGAAATTGTTTTATCGCCTTCGCTCATTTCGCGAGTGGCTAAATTAAGCGAAAATCGCCCAAATTCAATCAAGTTTTCTTCTGCAGCAGGTGCGCCCGGCACTTCTTTGGCACGGCGTCGTAAAATAGCTTTTATTCGCGCTAACAGCTCTCGTGGATTAAATGGTTTTGGAATGTAGTCGTCTGCTCCCAATTCAAGGCCAATAATACGGTCAACCTCATCACCTTTAGCGGTAAGCATAACAATTGGAATGTCGTTTTCTTTTTGGCGTAAACGACGACAAATAGACAAACCATCTTCACCCGGCAGCATTAAATCGAGCACCATTAAATGAAAGTTTTCACGTTCGATAAGCCGATCCATTTGCTCTGAATTACCCGCTGTTCTTACAATAAAGCCTTGCTCTACTAAATAGCGCTCCAGTAAGCTGCGTAAACGCATGTCATCATCTACAACCAATACTTTTGTCGTTTCGTGTCCCATTGTGTTTCTTATTTTTATAATCTATTACCCATTAATATAAATGAAAAAACCTGTAAGCAACAATTTATTAGCCGCTTAGATTGTTACTGAACATTTCAAACTCATTTGTGCGCGTGTTTTATTAATAATACACTCGACAAGTTTGGGTTATTTTAATACCTTGCTCTGTATGAGTATTAAAAAAGAACATGGCGTGAAAACAAACTTAATTACCCGCGAAGGCTACTTACAATTACAACAAGAACATACCCATTTATGGAATGTAAAACGCCCTGAAGTCACCAAAATAGTAAGCTGGGCGGCCAGCCTAGGAGATAGATCTGAAAATGCAGATAAAAGGTTATAATATCAATAATAAACGGCTTCTACGGCAAATAGACCGCCGTGTGCGCTACTTACGTAAGCGCATACCCGACTTAAAAATTATTGATTATTCGCCTGTGCAAGATGGCAAAGTGTTTTTTGGTGCTTGGGTTGAAATTGAAAATGAGCAAGGCGAGACTAAAAAGTTTAAAATTGTCGGTCCCGATGAAATTTACGAGCGTAAAGACTATATTTCGATTGATTCACCAATGGCGCGAGCGTTGTTAAAAAAACAAGTAGATGACGAGTTTGACGTTATCACCCCTCAAGGCAAAAAACAGTGGTACGTAAATAGCATTAGCTATCAAAAAAATAGTTAAGCTGCTTTGATTCAGATCATATTAACTTTTTATTGTGTAACTTAATGCAATGAGCTATAACTGATTTAACTCAAGTTACACAATTTTAATTTGAGACTCGTTAATTAAGGTCGTATTTATGTCAAACATAGTATCGCGCATATTAAGTAATGCCGTATTGTTTGCACTCTTCATGAGTGTAAGTTTGACCTTGCATGCTAGCCCTAAAAACACCCAACTAGACTCAAGTATAGTTACCCCTCACTTTATTGCTTGTGACACTCCTGATCAAACAAATCCCGACATAGACTTTGATTCTCATGCCTATGTTATTAGCCTTAGGGTACTGCAACCACTCCCTAAAGCCCCCTACTCTTATTACCAGAGTACTATTTTAGACAAACCTTTTAGCTGCGCGCATCAGCGAGGCCCACCTAGCTATTTAATTTAATAACTTACTTTTCAAACTATTAAATTTTATAACTAAATAAGGTGACTAATATGTCTAACTTTAAAGAACTTCGTATTCAAGATATTTCTCATGGCGTTATTGCTAACACGTTTGCTGTTGAACAACCGCTTATTGATTTAACCTCTCCTGCTATTAAAATGATTAATAACTTTACGAATAAAATACCAGTGCGTGCATCATTCGAAACAACCATTGAGCAAGCGCTAAAACAACTTAGTGTGCAACCTTCAAACTTTATTTTAGTCACCGACGAGCAGCATAAGCTAATAGGCATTGTTTCGAGTGCAGACTTACAAAGCTCAAAAACAATGATAATAGCCCAGCGTATAGGCTTGCCGCGCAGCGAAGTTAACTTACACCACTTAATGACCCCGTTAACTAATTTACTCGGTGTAAGCATGCAAAGCTTAAGCTACGCATGTATTGGCGATGCACTACAAACAATGGAGCACCGTGGCGCTATGTTTTTATTAGTGACTACTGCTAATAATGAAATATGTGGCTTAATTTCAGCTCGCGAAATTGCCAAAACACTGCAAATACCTGTGCACATAACCCCTATTGCTAACTCATTTAGTGAAGTACTAGAGAGCGTAGATCACCCCCATTAAAGCGCTTTACAACAATTAAAGTTATCGCTTTGATTGTTACATCTTAAAGCAAGCAAAATAGCTTGCTTTAAGACCTTTTTATTACCCTCCCCTGTGATATTATTCAAGCAATTGACCCGCCAGTTAAGTTAATTTAACTGGTCTTATTTTTGTTTTATAAGGTTTTTGCATGAGCGATATCTCTGCACGTTTAGCCAGTGAGTTAAACGCACAACAGCAACAAGTTGTTGCAGCAACAAAGTTACTTGATGAAGGCGCAACGGTTCCTTTTATTGCCCGTTACAGAAAAGAAGTAACCGGCGGACTAGACGACACGCAACTGCGGTTGTTAGAGCAAAGGTTGTCGTATTTACGAGAGCTTGAAGAGCGCCGTAGCTTTATTTTATCAACTATAGAGTCACAAAAAAAACTAACTGCAGCGCTAAGCGCCGATATTAATGCTGCACAAAGTAAAACTGAGCTTGAAGATTTATACCTGCCTTATAAAGCAAAGCGTCGTACCAAAGGGCAAATAGCAATAGAGGCGGGATTAGAGCCGCTTGCCAATGCACTATTTAATGATGCCAACCTAGATCCAGAGCAGCAAGCTGAGCAGTTTGTAAGTGCCGATAAAGGCATAGCAGATACAAAATCAGCCCTTGAAGGTGCTAAGTTTATTTTAATGGAGCGTTTTGCCGAAGACGCCAAGTTACTCGCGAAGTTCAGAAGCTACATTAGTCAAAATGGGGTTATTGAAAGCAGCTTAATTAAAGGCCAAGAACAAGCTGGCGCTAAATATCGTGACTACTTTGAGCATCAAGAGGCTCTTAAAAAAGTACCTTCGCACCGTGCGCTTGCTATGCTTAGAGCCCGTAATGAAGGCATTTTACAGCTTAATATTAATCCTGAACCAAGCTCAGAAAGTTCAGCGCAACTTTGTGCTCAAATGATAGCTGATCATTATCGCTTAGATATTAAAAACCAAGCAGCTAGCAGCTGGCTATTAACTGTGGTGCAGTGGGCGTGGAAAATTAAACTAGGCTTACACTTAGAAAATGAATTTTTAGCGGCTATGCGCGAAAAAGCCGAAACCGGTGCAATTGATGTATTTGCTAAAAACTTAAAAGACCTACTCATGGCCGCACCAGCTGGCCCGCGTACTACTCTAGGGCTCGATCCTGGTCTACGTACCGGTTGTAAAATTGCGATTGTAGATAGCACTGGCAAACTTTTAACCACACAAACTATTTTCCCACATGCGCCACAAAATCACTGGGAAAAATCTGTACGCACCTTAGAGCTACTTTGTCGTCAACATAAGGTTGAGCTTATTGCGATTGGTAATGGCACCGCGTCTCGCGAGTCTGATAAGTTAATTGCTGAACTAATGAAAGCTAATGCCGAGCTTAAACTTAATAAAATTATGGTTAGCGAAGCGGGTGCATCGGTCTATTCTGCCTCAGAACTTGCTGCTAATGAATTTCCTAATTTAGACGTTTCTCTAAGAGGCGCGGTTTCTATTGCCCGTCGTTTACAAGACCCTCTAGCTGAGCTGGTTAAAATTGAGCCTAAAGCCATAGGTGTAGGTCAATATCAGCACGATGTATCGCAAAGCCAATTAGGGCAAAGCCTGATCTCAGTAGTAGAAGACTGTGTAAACTCTGTAGGCGTAGATTTAAATATGGCCTCGGTGCCATTACTAACCCGTGTTTCTGGTTTAAACAAAACCTTAGCGCAAAATATTGTTAACTACCGCGATGCTAATGGTTCGTTTGCAAAACGCAGTGAGCTTAAAAAAGTAGAGCGTTTAGGGCCAAAAGCGTTTGAACAAGCCGCAGGGTTTTTACGTATTAACAACGGCAGCGATCCGCTAGATAACTCATCTGTTCACCCTGAGGCTTACCCTGTTGTTAAGCGTATTTGTGAGCACAATAGCATTGATGTAAATAGCTTAATGGGTAACAGCGACTTTTTAAATAAGTTAGCCGCTAACGACTACATTGACGATAAATTTGGTTTACCTACCGTTACCGATATTATTAGCGAGCTTGATAAGCCAGGGCGCGACCCTCGCCCTGAGTTTAAAACTGCTGAATTTAAAGCCGGCGTAGAAAAAATAAGCGATCTAAAACCAGGAATGATTTTAGAAGGTGTTGTATCTAACGTTGCTAATTTTGGTGCTTTTGTTGATGTAGGTGTACATCAAGATGGTTTAGTACATATTTCATCAATTACTAATAAGTTTATCTCTGATCCGCGTGAAGTTGTTAAAGCCGGTGACATTGTAAAAGTTAAAGTAGTTGAAGTTGATGCCGCACGTAAACGCATTAGCTTTACCATGCGCCTAGATGACGACATTGATACCAGTAATAAGCCAGCAGCTCCTGCTGCGCAAAAGCCACGCACTAACAACAACTCACAGCCAAGAGCTGCTAAGCCAAAGCGTGATAATGGTAATGCGCTAATGGGCAATGCGTTTGCTGATGCATTTGCTAACGCTAAACTGAAAAAGTAATACTTATATAGCTCCGAATAAATCTAGCTAAAAATAAAAAAACCGCGTTAGCGGTTTTTTTATTTGGGTATTTTGATAAGAGCTTTAAGCTCAGTATTGCTTAAGCTACATAACTAACCTGATCTCCGGATAATAAACCTATCTCAAGCAGTTATTTTCAGCGCTAACTGCGTTGAATTTACTTGCAATAGGCCAGCTATTGACGCGTAAACTCGCCTTATTTTCACTGAAAATCTCTGGCTAGAGAAAATAAAGTTAAATATAAATATAATTATAATTATAATTCAATACGTTAGTAAATCTCTTAACCAGAGTTCAGGTTAACTATATTTGCGCTGAAAAACCGCTGTTGCTTGCGGGCGATGTCGCCATTTGATAAAAATTAGCAATGCGCCCAGCGCGTGCTTCAACTTGTGTATCGCGAGTTTGCTCTGCACTTTTTGCTGTTTTTTCTTCACTGCTATCATTACTTGAAAGTGAAGCGGCTGCTTTACTTGTTGTTTTTTCGTCTTCATTACTTTTTGGGCTTGCAAGTTCAGCCTGTGCGGTGGCTATTTTTTGCGTGGCATCGGCAGCAATTGCTCTATCTGCGCCCGATGGCTGAGCAGGGGCAAGTGCTGCTGCACGTACTGTTTGCATTTTTTCTATGGTTGCTTGTGGATCGCCACTTATAGCCCCCACATCTATTTGCACTTCGCCACCCACAGCGTAATTAGTGCCATCTGGGCCACGCTGATACTCATAACTAGGCGAGCCCGCATGTTGCCCACCCACTGCTGCATGCGCTTGTTCGTGCACACGTACTTCGGTATCACGCGCTTTAAGCTCTTTAATTTGTAGTGCTTGTTGCGCTAACTGCTGCTCTTCTTTTGCTGCTTCTTGTTCTGTTGTTTGGTTTTTTTCTTGCTCGTTTTCTTGCTCAGCATTATCTGAATTGCCTGAACTTTCGTCACGTGCCTCAACAGACTTTTCACCTATCAGCTTTCCTTTAGCGTCGTAAGTAGCTGGGTCACTGTTACCCGGTAATTTAGCTTTTTCGGCATCACTTTGGGCTTTATTTTCGGTGCTACTAGCCGTACTTGATGCTGGCGGGGGAATAACTTCTCGCAACTGATTATCACGCCGTGCAGTTTCGGTATAAACATTTGCGGTGTTTATATTAATAGACGGGAATGGCGTGACAATATTCATAATATTTAAACGTTTATATCAATTAATGTGCCGAGCACATCATCGGCAGTTTGAATCGATTGCGTATTCGCTTTAGCGTTAAACTCTTCAACTTTTAAGTTTACCAAAGCTTCATCAATACGGGCAGGTTTTGCTACTGGCGCAGTAACCGCTTCTTCTGAGCGAGCAGCCGTAAGTTGGCGCTGCTGTGCTAGTTGCGCATCGTCTTGTTGTTCAATACTGGCACGGTTAATTTCTGCGCTGGCTCTTTCAATTCCTTGGCTAGCTCGGTTAAACCCTTCTAGGCCACTATTAAATGCAGATCCTATTGGCATATTAAATCTCCATTAAAATAAATATTGTTTAATTATCGCTCAACTAATGCGCAAAATAAAGCTTTAACCAGCGCTATTCGTCGCTCTATTTTAAAGCATTGATTTAACGGCAGATATAAATTCATTTTTATGAGAAATAAAAGGAGCATGTGACGCTTTATCTAATACTTCATACTCAAACTCAGTATTAAGTGCTGCCATTTGGGCAATTGCTCTATAAGGAACAAGTGCATCTAAACGACCAAATATAGCGCTTATAGGCACAGGGCAATGAGTAAATAGCGCTCGTAAATCTTCATTTTGTAAAATATCTAAACCCGCAGTCAAAGCCTCATTTTCAGGGGCTTTATATTGATTTAGCAATTGTTTAAGTTGTTTTACGTCATCACGAGCCGATTCGCTGCCCATTGCCTGAATAGCTAAAAATCGCTCTATGGTTTTTTCACCATGATTAACAAGCTGCTCTTTAAATTGCGTTAAAACCTGTGCTTTTATACCCGGCCACGGCGCTTGCTCTGCAAAAAAGGGGCTAGCAGCAACAAGTATCACTTTAGCTACTTTTTCGGGCCAATGTTTAGCAATATATAGTGCAAATAACCCACCTAAAGACCAACCCATTAAAATAGAGTGTGGTTTTAACTGCTCACTTAAAAGTGCTGCAGCGCTGTGTAAGGTATAAGGGTTTGGGCATGTTTTACTACTACCGTAGCCAGGTAAATCAATACTGCGTACGTTGTTATTATGAATAAATGCTAGCTCTGGCTGCACTAATTGCCATACACCTTTGTTCATACCCCAACCATGTAGTAACACTAATTCATTTTGCATATTTGCCAAACCTTAACCAAACTGAAGTTTATAATAGCGTTTAACTAGGCGATTGTAATGAGTATATTTATCCGATGAAGCACGCATTTATAAATTGGCTGTTTGAGTCGCATTGCGTACTTTGCCAAGGCCCAGTCCCAGCCGCGCTGGGCTTGTGTGAGTATTGCTTAGAAGATTTACCATTATTTGATTTAAGCGAGCAAAAAAACTTGCTATATCGCCCTGATATTATTGAAATGTTTCCTAACTGCGAATTTGATAAGTTATTTTCCTGTGCGTTTTACCAGCCCCCTTTTGAGCAATGGCTGAAGCAACTTAAGTTTAATAATCAAATACATTATAAAAATGCATTACAACAAGTTATTACTAAACAATTGAGTACTTTTTTTACTCCTGATTACCCGCTGCCCGATACCTTTATTATATTACCACTGCATAAAAGTCGATTTTTTCAGCGCGGTTTTAATCAAGTAACACAAGTATGGCAACCGTGTTTATCATCTTTTAATTTACTTAGTGATTCGCTGTTACGTAATAAAAAAACGCACGCACAATCTAAGCTAACTAAAGCTAAGCGGGTTAAAAATTTAAAAGACGCATTTATATGTACTGCAGATATGAGTGGTAAAACGGTGGCAATTGTTGATGATATTATGACCACAGGCGCTACACTTAATGCAGCCACCCAGGCTTTAAAACAGGCAGGCGCTAAACAAGTGTGGGCTTTTACCACTTGCTTAACGCCTATTTAAAATTTTAATAGTTAGTCGCCACTTACCCGAAACGTGTGGCCAAAAAACAATGCGTTACTAAGTAACCTACTCGTACCGTACCAATAACCTCTAAACACCGGATCGTCGGTCATACCAATTACTGCTCCACGCCCGTAAGAGTGCGCAATTAAGCCTGCTGCGCCGGCAACTTGAGTAACATTTACAGCATCGGTAAAGCCCGCAAGTAATGGCTGCTCAGTATAGGTAAGCACATTAACAAACGGTGCCTCTGAGGTCTCCAGCAACCAAGTGCTATTTTTAAATACAGGTAGCGTATTACGTGGTAATGAAAAGGTAAGTGGGTGAGTTAAATCTACATGGGTATTAAAAATAGCGCCTGCAATACGCTGACGCCCAGCTAAATGCTCTTTATCAGCATAGTTTAAACCGTCGGTTTTAAACGCACTGGCTACTTCTTTGCGAGACAAGTAGCTGGCTTTTAATAGTTGCTGATCCGCTAAAAATTTAGCACCGCCTTTGTGACCCCAAATAACACCGCCTTTTCTAACCCAACCTTTTATGGCCACTTTATCAGCGTCAGATAAACCACTGTAGTTACCATGAGCCAGCACAATATGGCTGTAATTACTTAGCTCAATTGAGCCCAAACGCTCTAGCTCAACAATGGTTGGAGCAACACCTACAAAACGGTCTAGGTAGTACCACACTTCTCCAGCTTCATATTGGCTTACCCCTTTACCGCCTAACAGCAGCACTTTGGGAGCGCTAAGCACCGCCATTGAGCGTGACCCTAAATCGGCACCTTTACTGGTTAATCCTGACGTTATTGGCTTAATAGCAATGCCAAACTCATTTTGCGCCTGATTAAGCTGTGCTATCCAATCACTATTTGTTTGTAACCCTGCAGGAATAATAATACTCCCCGCTGCAAAATTTACTTCTTCGCTGTTTACTGACTTAGCCGTTAATGAATTTAATGCAACACGGGCTTTTACCCCTTGCTGCAGTAAACTATTGAGCATTTTTGGCGCCAAGGTATCATCCCACGAAAAGCCAAATGCATACCCTTCATTAAGTTGTGCAAAGCGCGGTGTAGCGGCTTGTTGCCATGCGTTATCAGCAACTTTTAATCCCCAACTACTGGTTACTTTAGCAAAGGGTAAATTAAATGCATGCGCTAGTGTCCAGCCAGATACATCGTAAAAAGTGTTATCGGCAAAGTTTTTTTGTTCGCTAAAAATAGCTTTAACTAAACGGTATTGTGGCTGTGCTAAAGGCACAAAATAGCTATTGCTAGAATAAGTTTCACCACCTGCTTTTAGCTCTTTTGTTAAAGGGTAAGCGTTAATTTGGTGCTGTTGCAGTATGCTTAAAAAGTCGTTAACTCGGGTGTTATCGGCTGCACCTGCAACTACATAACCTTGAAAGCTTTCATCGGCTGCTAAATCTATCGCCTGGTTATAAAACTTAGCTTGGTAATCGAGTAAGGCTTGGCGGTTGTCTATCGCGGCTTTAAATGTTGATAAACTAGTAAGCAGCTGGTTTTTAATAGTAAAAGCAAAGCTGAGAGGCCCATTTACGGTTTCTTGAATATGCCCGCGCGAACTGGCTTGTTCAAATAAAATACCTACGCCACCATTTACGTCTGGGTAAGTTGAGCCTTTACCGTAATAAAAGTCATCAAAGCTTTCTTCGGTGAAGTATAGCGCATTATTTTCGTCTAATGTTTTAGCATGATAATTTGCAATTGCTTTAGTTAAGCTGACATTTTCATCAGGCGTAATCGGGTGTTTGCGCGATGGAATACCGGGCTGAAAAAAGTAACTGCTGTTTGGCCCCATTTCATGAAAGTCGGTTAAAATATTTGGTTTCCACTGATGAAACTTTGCAATACGCGCACGCGATTCTGGGTGTTGTAGTAATAACCAGTCGCGGTTTAAGTCAAACCAGTAATGATTAGTGCGGCTACTTGGCCAGCTTTCCACGTGTTCTCGGGTAACGGGGTCTGACGATAAGTTCATACCACGATTACTATTAGCCCAATTAGCAAAACGAGCTAAACCATCGGGATTAAGTGAAGGGTCGAGTAAAATAACGGTATTATTTAATAACTCATTTATTTCATTACCTTGCGCTGCGGCTAAGTAATACGCCACCAGCAATGCAGAATTACTGCCCGACGACTCATTGCCATGTACGCTGTACCCCATCCATACAACACCAGGCTGCTCTGATGATTGCGTGTTGCTAGGCGTTAAACGCGCTAAATGGGCTTGGCGAATTTGCTCTATATTTTTTAATTTATTGGCGGCGGTAATAGTCAGCATCACTAATGGTCGCTGTTCGTGCGTGCGCCCTATTACTTCAAAATTAATTCGATCACTTTTTTGTGCTAGTATTTCCATATAACGCACCAACTGATCGTGCCTTACATGCCACTCACCTACTTGATAACCAAGCACTTGCTCTGGAGTGGGTATACTTGGATCAAACTCAACATCCTCTGCAAAGTAGTAAGACAATGGTTTAGCTTGAGTTGAAAAACTCAGTATTGCCACCATTATCATTAATGTTATTTTTATTATTATACGCATATAATTTACTCATAAAATGTTTGTTGTTTGCACGCTAGCATTGCTTAAAATAGATGCCAACTTTTTACGCTCAACACTAGCCGCAACACGATGAGCGGGGTATGATATGCAGTATCCGAGTAATTTAGTCAAGTATAGACGGTCTTATGATTTCAATTTCCGAAACAGCACAAGCGCATTTTGCTAAACTATTAGCAGATCAAGCACAACAAACCAACATTCGTGTTTTTGTTGTAAACCCTGGTACATCACAAGCGGAATGTGGTGTTTCTTATTGTCCAGAAGACGCTGTAGAAGACAGCGATATTCGCCTAAACTTTAATGGTTTTGACGGCGTTGTAGATGCAGAAAGTGCACCCTTTTTAGAAGACGCTGAAATTGATTTTGTTACCGACAAAATGGGTACTCAGTTAACACTAAAAGCACCTAATGCTAAAGCGCGTAAAATTAGCGGTGATGCATCGCTAAACGAACGCGTACAACACATGCTAGAAACCGAAGTAAATCCACAACTTGCTAACCACGGTGGCCAAGTAAGCTTAGTGGAAATTACCGCTGCAGGTATTGCTGTATTACAGTTTGGCGGTGGTTGTAATGGTTGTTCTATGATCGATGTCACATTAAAAGAAGGCATTGAAAAAGAGATGATCGAAAAGTTTGAAGAGATCACTGGTGTTGCCGATATTACTGAGCACCAAGCGGGCGATCATTCTTACTATTAATAAGCATTTTTAATGCTAAAGTCGCTTATATATAGCTTAGGGAGCAACCCTAAGCTTAGCTTAAAGCGTTTTTTTCGCGGCGTAGCACTGTTTGTGCTAGCCGTGATATTTATTTTTTTAGGCTATTACAGTCACTACAGCTTGCAAATTATTGGCGTTGTTATTTTAGTGCCAGCTTTGTTTTTTGCTGCTTGGGGCTACAGCGGTATTTTTGCTAATCGCTTTTCACAAGTACTTAAAAATATTGAGCCTAAAAACCACGACCCCGACCTATGGAAATAAGCCACCAAATTACCTTAATCTAATAACTGATTATTTGCCTTTAACTTTTGGTATTTCACTATTAATGTTACTCCTCGCATTAGCATAAAGCAGCTCATTGCTAACCATAAACCATTATTCTCCCACTGATGAAACACTGCAAATACACCAAAAAAACCAACACTTGCTGAGAGCAACATACTATTTCGCATTGCCTTTGCCCGGGTAAGTCCAACAAATACACCATCAAATAAAAAGCAACTCATTGCCAATAATGGCAAGGCTATAATCCAAGGCAAGTACAGCGTAGCCGTGGTGATCACTTCCGGCACATTAGTTAATAGCGTAATAATATAGCGGCCAAATATAGCAAAAAACAAACTGTATGCTAAGGCAAATAGCGCGCCCCAAAACACACTTATTTTTACCCAAAGCTCAATATTTTTTACACTTTGTTGACCTTTAGCATGCCCTACTTTTGCCTCACTGGCATAAGCAATGCCGTCGAGTGCAAAGCTTACCAACATTAAAAAGTTAAGTAATACTGCATTTGCTGCTAGCGTGGTTTCGCCAATTCGTGCGCCGTAAAAGGTCATAAAGCTAAAGCAGAGCTGTAAAATAAATGAGCGAATAAAAATATCACGGTTTAAGCTTAGTAGGTTTGCCATTTTTGTAATGCTAAACCAACCTGGTACGCTTAGTTTTATGCCGCGTTTTTTAGCTAATTTAATAACTAACACCACGGCAAAAACTAACGCGGTGTAATCGGCAATAAGTGACGCCCATGCAGCGCCTGCTACCGCCCAATCTAGGTATACAACAAAATATATATCGAGCACTATATTGGTAATATTAGTCACTAATAATAAATAAAACGGCCCACGGCCATAATGCATACCTAGCATCCAGCCTAATAGTACTAAATTACATAAGGCCGCAGGCGCACTAAAAATACGAATACTAAAATACTGATACGCTTGCGTAAGCACGTCGCTATTGGCCGCCGATAAAAATGCAATGGCGTGTTTTATTAAAGGCGATAAGGCGATAAGCAATACGGCAACAAAGCAAGAAAGCACTAAGCTGCGTTTTAATAACGCCGCCAATTGGGTTAAATCGTTTTGCCCATAAGCTTGTGCCACTAACCCTGTGGTGCTCATTCTTAAAAAGCCTGCGAGCCAAAATAATATTGATATAACCGCAGATCCCAGCGCAATACCGGCTAAATAATGAGCGCTCCCTAAGTGGCCAATTACTGCAGTATCAACAATTCCTAACAGTGGGACGGTAATATTTGATAATATCATCGGACCCGCTAACAACAACAAGCTTTTATGGTGTGCTTTATTATGTATAAGAAATTGTTTCATTTAGTATTATTTATCCTTATTAGTATTTCACTGCGCGCTCAAGCAGCCGTTATTTTACAGTATCATCACGTTAGTGAAACCCTTCCGGCGGTAACCAGTGTTAGCGCGAGCACTTTTACTGAGCACTTAAGTTATTTAAAAGAGCATAACTTTAATGTTATTCCTTTAGATGAGCTGATAACTGCGTTGCAGCAAAAACACACTTTACCAGATAAAACCGTCGCTATTACTTTCGATGATGGTTACAACAATAATTACGAGCAAGCAGCGCCAATTTTAGAAAAGTTTGGCTATCCGTACACAATTTTTGTCAATCCTAAGCTAATAGACGAAGGTAAAGGCTATGTAATGGGCTGGGATAAACTCCAAGAGCTAGCAAAAAAAGGCGCACTTATTGCCAATCATAGTGGCCAACACGATTACTTACACCATATGCTTGCAAACGAAAGCGATGCACAATGGCAAGCCCGCATTAAACAAGACATCCTACATTCACAGCAGCGTATAAAAACAGAAATTGGCCATGATTATAAATATTTAGCTTATCCGTATGGCGAGTTTAACAATAAGTTACAAGCCCTAGTAACCGAGCTTGGTTTTATTGGTATAGGTCAGCATTCTGGCGCTGTAAATAAAGATTCTAACTTTAGTCGCTTACCGCGTTTTCCGGCTTCGGGCTTTTATAGTAAATTAGATACGCTGATCACTAAATTGAATTCTCGCGCATTTAATATAACCGCGCTCACTTATGAAGACAGTGTAACGGCGCAAAACCCACCCAAACTCACTATTGAGTTTACTATGGGGGATTTTCATAAAAGTCAGTTTGCTTGTTATGTATCGAGTGTTGGCCAGGCTAATTTAACCTGGATAAATAAAAACACAGTAGAAGTCACCTCACCTAAAGCGCTCAATAAAGGTCGTTCGCGCTTTAATTGTACCGCCCCTGCAATTAACAATGCTGGTAGCTATTTTTGGTTTTCGCAGCCTTGGGTTATTGAATAGCTTAAATTACAGCAGTAAAAAAGGAGCCTAGGGCTCCTTTTTTAATTTACTGTTTAAATAACTAGTTTTTATAATAATCAGCTATTTGTTTAAATTCTTGAGTTAACTCTTTGGAATTTATTAACGGCACGCTACCTTGTTTAAATTCAGGTTTAAATATAGCTCTTACCGCCCCATTGCCATCAACCATAGCCACTGAAGCACTATGATCAACTGCATACTCTGACTCGCTACTATCACTAATAGCGTAAATTAAGCCTAACCCTCTTACCATAGGAAAAAGGTGTTTGTGCTCCCCCGAAACCGCTAAAAAATCGGGGTTAAAGTAATCAATATAGTCTTTTCGTTTTGCTGGGGTATCTCGTTTTGGATCTACCGATACAAACCAAATTTGCACTGGGTAATCACTGCGTAAATTTTTATACACTGCATTTAGTTTAGCCAGTGTTAACGGGCAAATATCGGGGCAGCTGGTGTAACCTAAAAACACTAAATTCCATTGCCCTAAAAGCTGCTGCTTAGTAACCAATTCGCCATGTTGATCATCTAAACTAAAGTCGGCTAAAGGTTTAGCATTTTCGTACACTAATGCATTAACGTCTGGCGGTGCATTATCATCTGAGCACGCCGATAAAAACAATGTTAAAACAATAACTAACCCTAGCCATAATTGCTTCATAATAGTAGCCATTTATCTATAAATAATATGATAAAGAGTACCATTAAATGAATAATTGAAAAGCGAAATAAATCCATAGCAGTGTCGTCGTTAGCGGCTAGTTTTAATTTAATCGCTTTATAAATAAAGACTGCATTTAATCCAGATGCGCCGATTAAATAAATTAACCCCGACATTCCTATCAAATAAGGAAATATACACACAATTGCCAGTAACACAGAGTAAGCAACCACACAGGTTTTAGAAAAATCGATACCATGCGTAACCGGTAACATAGGAATTTTAGCCCGTGCGTAATCGCTCTTACGAGCTATAGCTAAGGCCCAAAAGTGCGGAGGGGTCCACGTAAAAATAATCATCACTAGTAGCCAAGGTGCAGCTGCCATTTGCCCTGTTTCAGACACCCAACCCAATAAGGGTGGCATAGCGCCAGCAAGGCCACCAATAACAATATTTTGTGGTGTAGCGCGCTTTAAAAAAGAGGTGTATACAAAGGCATAACCCACCAGCGCAAATAAGGTTAATATGGCGGTAAGTGTATTTGCCCATAGCATTAGCATAATAAAACCTGCCACACCTATTATTGCTGCAAAACTCAGTGCATGTGCCTTACTTAAGCGGCCTTTAGCTACTGGGCGATGACGAGTACGCGCCATTTTGCTGTCTATTTCGCTATCAACAACATGGTTAATTACCGCTGCTGCTGCTGAAAGCAATCCTATGCCAAGTAAGCTTATAAACTGTACACCCATGCCTCTGCCTACATCGGGTGCTAGCGCCAAACCAACCCACGCGGTCAGTACCAACATAGCGACTACTTTAAATTTACTAATGGCTAAATAATCTTGTAGTAAATTATAACTACGTGTAATTAGCGGTAGTGTATTTATAGGTTGTATTGCTTTTTTATCTATTGTAAGTGCCATAACAACGCTCCTTTCTATTTGTAATTTTAGGTTCGTGCTTTTAAGTTCGTGCTTTGAGGTAATAGCATAATCTAATTAAAGTTAATAACAGTATGGCAGCCATTAAGTTATGTGCCAGTGCCATACTTAACGGAATATGCCAATGCACCACTGCGAGGCCTAAAGCAATTTGGCAAAATAAGACAACTAACACGCTAACGGCGCAGCTTTTTATTTTTTGCGAGTAGGCACGGCTGTATATTCGCCACATAATTAATGCCAATACTATGCAAGTAACTAATGCCCAAATACGGTGTAATAAATGAATCGACATACGTGCTTGCTGCGACAGGACGCCAAACTCGTAGTTACCATGCTCAAGCGGGAGCTGAAACACACTACTAAGCGAAAATGGCTGGGCATTACTACATAAAGGCAAGCCATTACAATGCGGAGCAGCGTAATTTGCAGCCAACCAACCTCCTAACGCTATTTGTATAATTAGTACGCTAAGCGCCACTAAGCTTAAACCAAAATAGCGTCTTGCACCTGCATCTCCCCCCATTATTGGCTTGGCGTTTAATCGTAAATATAATAAAGTGAGCAGCGCTAAAATACTAAAGCCACCAAGTAAGTGGCCCATCACTATTAACGGCTGTAAATTCATCGTAACCGTCCACATACCTAATGCAGCCTGAAATATCACTAACAATAACAGTAGTAATGGTAATTTAACTGGCGTTGTTGGCGATTGACGTTTTAAAAAAGCATATACAAATAAGGCTAATATGAGCAAGCCTAGCGTACCGGCAAAGTAGCGATGAATCATTTCTTTCCATGCTTTAGCGGTTTCAAACATCATATCGGGATAACTTTGTGCTGCTTGCGCTATATCGGCTTCATGTTTGGGTACAGTTAAAAAGCCATAACATCCTGGCCAATCTGGGCAACCCAACCCGGCATCACTTAAGCGAGTATAAGCACCCAACGCCACTACTATCAAAGCCAATAAGCCCGTTACTAATACCCAGTTTTTATAATTTTTATACATGGCATCTTCCTACTTAGCTCGAACGAGAATAACTCAGTAATTTTTTTAGATCTTTTAATAGTCCTTTTTGTACTAATCTATTTTCCTGTGGCTGTGTTTTAAATGGATACTCAAGCACTACAAGCCCCATATGGTCGATTAAATACAAACTAGCCGGTTGTAAGTTTGGTTGCGCATCTATACTTTTCCACGGGGAGTTGGCAGCTTTTACTTCGCCTATCACGGCTACATCTACTTTATTCTGGTTTTTGCCTAGCGCTATGTATAAATTATTTAGTGCGGCTAATTGCTCACTACAAGGCGTAGTACATCCATTGGAGTAATTTAGGGCAATAGTCCATTGCTTATGATTGTTTTGCGACCAACTTTCATATTTAACCTGTTGCTGTAAAAACTCACCATTGTTAGTAATGGCGGTAGGTAACCAATCTAATTTAAGCGCGCTGTACGCTAAAATTAGCGGAATAGCGCAGCAAATGACAAACAGTAAAAGGGGGTTATTTTTCATTATGTGTCCTTTTTTTACTTGCAAAAATAGCCACTAAAACGCACGCCAGCGCAATTAAAAACCATTGCACCGCATAAGCGTGGTGTTTTTGTGGGCTCATAACAACCGCGGTATAGTGAGGTATACCTATTGCATCGCCGCTACCTTGGCGATACGCCATAAAATTAACTAATAATTGCTGGCTTTGTTCGCTCAACTTATTTAATTCAATTGTTTGCACTCGCTTTGGTAAATCAATGTTATTGGTTTTACTCTCGAGGCTAAAAGCAGTGAGGTTATTTTCTTTTATTTGAGCAGTAAGCGTAAAAGCGTGTTTAGGTAGGGTTACTTTAGGTAATGTATCGCGCGATAGGGGAGCTTTTATCCAGCCTAAATTAACCAAAATGGCATGTGTTTCGTTATTTGGCTTTAACAGTGCCAGTAAGTCATAACCCACCTGCCCGTTATAAACTTGGTTGTCTAAAAGCCAATATTCATCGTTAATAAAATGCCCTGTTAACTCAACTAACAATCCTGTTTTATTCCAGTTACTAGGCAGTTTAAGCATTTGCTGCCAGCTCATTACACCGCGCGTTTGCAGCGTTGCAATAGAAGCTAACTGCTGTTGTTTGTGTGTCGCACGTTCTAACTGCCAAAAACCTAAACGCACACACACCAAAACTACAATCACCACCATAAAAATGGTGATTATTGAGCTAAACTTTTGTTCACGCCATCTAATTAACTGCATAAAGGGTCAACCTAGTGATGATTAAAATTCTTATTGTATTGTTGTTATTATTTATACTTTTTAACTTGTTTCGCGCTTTATTTATTATGGTCTCTGGAAAAACCCAAGGACGACCTATGTCTCACTTTTTAGGTCGTCGCGTATTATTTTCTGTGGTGGTATTAATAGTTGTTATTGCCGCACTAAAACTTGGCTTTATTAGCGGCAATAACGCCCCTTTAATAACTACAGCACATACACAAATATAAATAAGCATAACCAAACTACATCAACAAAATGCCAGTACCAAGCCGCCGCTTGAAAAGCAAAGTGCTTATCTTTAGTAAAGTGTCCTTTTAAAATTCGTAAAAATACTACCAATAAAATAATAGTTCCTAAGGTCACATGCATGCCATGAAAACCCGTAAGTAAAAAGAACGTGCTGCCATAAATACCGGCATCTAATGTTAAGTTTAAATCGTTATACGCATGAATATATTCTTCTACTTGTAGGCCTAAAAAAACTGCACCCAATAAAATAGTCAGTCCTAAAAACACTTTTAACTGGCCGCGTTTATCACTTTCTATTGCCACATGGGCAAAATGCAAAGTAACTGATGAGGTCAATAAAATTAAGGTGTTAATCAGCGGTAGACCTTGCCATCCCATAGCTTGGGTAGTGTCGCCCCCTGGCGTGGTAATTAATGGCCACACAGCTTCAAATGTAGGCCAAAGCACTTCGTTAGTCATGGTATTGTTATCGGCACCACCAAGCCAAGGCACAGAAAGCATACGGGCGTAAAAAAGTGCGCCAAAAAATGCCATAAAAAACATTACTTCAGAAAAAATAAACCAACTCATTCCTTGTCGAAAAGAGCGATCCATTTGCGCCGAATATAAGCCTTTCCCGGCCTCATCAATCACGTTTTTAAACCAGCTAAACAACATATACAGCAGTACTGCTATACCTGCGTACAAAATATAAATGCCACTGTCACCTTCTTTACCGGCACTCATTACGGTTAGAGCTGCACCTACTGCAATAAAAAATAATGCTACTGCGCCAACAATCGGCCATGGGCTTTGATCTGGTACATAATAATGCTCATATTCTTGCTTCATTTTATTTGCTCCTGGTTGTCACTAGTTAGGCTAGTTGTTATTGGCTGCTAGCCGCTCACTAATATCAAATACCGTATAAGATAAAGTTAACTCTTCAATGTCACTTGGTAGTGCGGTATCAACATAAAAAAGCAACGTAAACTCTAGTTCTTCACCTGCTTTTAATGGCTGTTGATCAAAACAAAAACACGCTATTTTATGTAAGTATTTTGCTGCTCTACCGGGTGATACCGAAGGCACTGCCTGCATTACTTTATCTTGGTCACTATTATTTTTGGCGCTAAACATTACCTCACGCATAGCACCGGGCTTTACCGCAACACTGTACTCTTTAGACTTCACAGCAAAGGGTGCACCGCTTTGTGCATGCGTGGTAAAGCTCACACTTATTTCGCGATTTTGTATTACTTGCGTGCTTTGCTTTGCTTGCTCTAATGATGGCTTACCGTTAATGCCGGTAATATCACAAAACACGTCATACAAAGGCACTAACGCAAATGCAAATGCGAACATGGCTAAGCAAATAACAACTAAGCGCTTAAGTAGCGGTGCGTGTATCATTATTTAATTTCCGGTGGTGTTGAAAATGTATGGTACGGAGCAGGTGAATCTACCTCCCACTCCAGTCCTTCTGCGCCTTCCCACACTTTTGCAGGAACCTTGTCGCCGCCGCGTGCGCATTTAATCACTACAGCTACAAACAACAACTGCGATAATCCAAAGGCAAAGCCGCCAATACTAATAATGGCGTTAAAGTCAGCAAACTGTAGCGCATAGTCGGGTATACGGCGTGGCATGCCTGCAAGCCCTACAAAGTGCATAGGAAAAAACAATACATTTACGCTTACCAGCGATAACCAAAAATGCCATTTAGCCAGCGCTATGTTATACATATTGCCAGTCCATTTAGGCAGCCAATAATACGCGCCTGCCATAATAGAAAACACCGCTCCCGTTACCAGTACATAATGAAAATGTGCCACTACAAAGTAGGTATCATGGTACTGAAAATCAGCCGGTGTAATGGCCAGCATCAATCCCGAAAAACCACCTAAGGTAAACAACACAATAAAAGCAATACTAAACAGCATGGGGACTTCAAACGTAATTGAACCGCGCCACATAGTGGCTACCCAATTAAATATTTTTACTCCAGTGGGCACCGATATCAGCATAGTCGCGTACATAAAAAATAGCTCGCCAGCCACCGGCATACCGGTAGTAAACATATGATGCGCCCACACTGTAAAACTCAACAACGCAATTGACGCCGTGGCATATACCATGGAGGAATAACCAAAAAGTTTTTTACGCGAAAAGGTAGGAACTATAGTAGAAATAATGCCAAAAGCCGGCAAAATCATTATGTATACTTCGGGGTGGCCAAAAAACCAAAATATGTGCTGAAACATCACCGGATCACCGCCACCAGCTGCATCAAAAAAGCTGGTTGCAAAGTATTTATCGGTGAGCACCATGGTCACTGCACCTGCGAGTACCGGCATAACCGCAATTAATAAAAATGCCGTTATCAGCCAAGTCCATACAAACATAGGGACCTTCATCCAAGTCATGCCTGGGGCACGCAAGTTAACTATGGTTACAATTACATTAATTGCCCCCATAATGGAGCTAATACCCATAATATGCACAGCAAATACAAACATGGCGGTATTGTCATTACTGTAGGTTGTGGACAGCGGCGCATAAAAAGTCCAACCAAACGCAGGACCGCCACCGGGCATTAATAGCGATGATAATAAAATTAAAAACGCGAATGGTAAAATCCAAAAACTCCAGTTATTCATTCGGGGTAAGGCCATATCAGGCGCGCCAATCATTAATGGCACCATCCAGTTAGCTAAGCCAGTAAAGGCCGGCATAACGGCACCAAATACCATAATCAACCCATGAACCGTGGTCATTTGATTAAAAAAGTGAGGATCCACTAATTGCAATCCTGGCTGAAATAACTCAGCGCGGATCACCATAGCCATAGCACCACCAATAAAAAACATAGTTAGCGAAAAAATTAAGTACAAGCTACCTATATCTTTATGATTAGTGGTATATAACCAACGCTTAAAGCCTTTAGCAGGATGATGAGCGTGGTGAGCTTCATTAATGTCAGGTTGTTCTACTATGCTACTCATTAGTTCGCCTCCCCATCGGCATCAAGTGCTGCCTGTATTTCACTTGGTTGAATTACATCACCGGTATCATTACCCCATGCATTACGCTTATAAGTAATTACCGCTGCTAATTGCTTTATAGAGAGCTGTTTAGCAAAGGCTTGCATGGCTGTGCCGGGGCTTCCGTGAATAACAATATCAATGTGGTCTTTTATATCGCCAAGCACTATCGGGCTGCCTTTAAGTGCAGGAAAAACGCCTGGCAAACCTAACCCTGTGGGCTGATGACATGCAGCACAATTGGCCATATACACTTGCTCACCCAAAGTCATTAATTCTTCTTTAGGGAGTGTTTGGTCAAGTAATGCAGCATCTGCTGCTGCTGCTTTTTGCTTTGCTTGTTTAGCATCTGCTAGCCAAACTTTAAAATCGGCCTCTGACTTAGCCTCTACTACCACTGGCATAAAGCCATGATCTTTACCGCATAGCTCAGCACACTGACCGCGATAAATACCGACTTCGTTTATGTTGGTCCACGTTTCGTTAATAAACCCCGGGTTTGCATCTTTTTTAATAGCAAAATCGGGCACCCACCAAGAATGAATAACATCGTCGGAGGTCATTAAAAAGCGTACTTTTTTATTGATCGGTAATACCAGAGGCTTATCTACCTCAAGTAAATAGTTGGGGTTTTTATCGGCTAGGTTGGCAATTTCATTTTGCGGTGTGGCAAGTATTGAGTAAAACTCAACATCTTCCCCCATATATTCGTAATGCCATTTCCATTGTGAACCAGTTACTTTAATAGTGATATCCGCTTTACTGGCATCTTCCATCGCTATTAATGTTTTAGTTGCGGGGACTGCCATTGCTATTAAAATAACAAATGGAATTGCTGTCCAGAGTATTTCTACTTTGGTACTTTCGTGAAATTGAGCAGCAACTGCTCCTTTAGATTTACGATGATGAATAAGTGCCCAAAACATAACGGCAAATACAATCACGCCTATTACACAGCATATTAAAAATATGGTCATGTGTAGTTGATAAACATTATTACTTATATCGGTTACGCCTTTGCGCATATTATATTGGCTATTTGCCAATGCTAACTGCGGAAAAACAAACAATATAAGCCACAAGGTAGAGCTCAATTTACCCATGTGACAGCTCCTTTAATACTGTTGCGAGTGCAAAACAAAAAGACATAAGCTTTAAATGCCAATTTGTTATTTTTTATTTTTGTATTGCTGCCGGATATATAAATATATTTTCTCAAAACTAAAGCTGTGAGTTATTGTTAGTCCAGCCCATTAACAATTAGTTAATAATTGAACAACTAGCAAGTTTTAGTTTGAAAAATAATCAAATAATATTAGGGGATTAGCGTAAATATGGGATTTATTTAATTTTGTTCTAAGCAGGAAGTGAGCAACAGCAAGGGTTACAAATAAAAAGACAGCGATAACGAGTATTAAATACTTAAATGATAAAAAACATAAACTTAATATAATTTTTTCATTGCAGCGGAATTTTCACAAAAAAAAGGCAAAAAAAAGGCAAAAAAAAGCGCACTAAAAAGTGTAATGCCAGTCAGTTAACACTGACTGGCTTTTTTTTATAGGGATATTTAGATGGTTTCTTTTTCACACATCGTGGAAAGCTGCGCTCATGACGCCTTGTTGGTAACTGAAATAGCGTCAGCGTTTCTAATAAATGCTCATAGTGTTTTGGTAAATTTCCCGGACTGGTCAGTGGGATAGTTAACAGAAATACGTTGATATGCCTTGAACAATGAGAAAAACTCAGTTGATTTGGCCATACTTCCAGTAACTCTGCGGCCTCACGCATGGCTATTCTTATAATATTGTAGGCAATTAGTAACCCCCACAACTCTTGCCTTATCATATCCGGCCTTTTTGAGCGTAGGATATAGTTTGAGTGCAGCATCGTTTGTTTTATTTCTCGATATCCTATTTCTATTTCCCATCGATGCATGTACAAATCAGCTATTTCTTTTGATGGGTAACGCATTACATCAAGCATTGATGTAAGAATCTGATACTGCTTATTATTATGCGTGTAAGT
>NZ_JAATTW010000015.1:0-68207 GCF_013414205.1 Pseudoalteromonas sp. MIP2626 | reverse complement strand
AATAGGCCACAACTTCTGTTGTAGCCTATTATGAAGCCTCTGAAAGATCGTTCAATTAGCTTAAACGATCTGCATTAGCTTTTATAGCGGGCTTTTTCGTTTATATTCATTAATATTACTGCTAAAGTAACGTTAATTGATTTGCTAAATAAAGAGATAAAAAATGGCTGGATTTTGGAACTACCGAGTGATTTTTTGTGAAGCCACAAAAGATGAAGCAGCGCAGTATCAAATACATGAAGTAGAATATAATCTTAATGGTAAAGTAACTAATTGGTCTGAAACCGGTGCGGCTCCTTTTGGTACATCGCTTGATGAATTAAAAGCTGATTCTGAGCGATTAAAAACAGCGTTTGAAAAGCCAGTTTTAAAAGTGGCGCGTAAAGCACGTGGTTATGAGTTGGTTGATGTTGAAACAGGTGAAGAAGCCACTGGTGAGCCACCGGCGGGTTTAACAGAGTAACTAATAAACATGTTAAAGGCGCTTAGGCGCCTTTTTTAGCGCTGTGATAAGGAATAAAAATGACTTTAAAAGCGGTATTATTTGATATGGATGGCACGTTAGTCGATTCTGAAAGCATGCACTTTGCATGTTGGAGGCAGGTACTTGCGCCATTTAATGTAAACTACGAAGAGGGTGAGTTTTGCCAGCGTTTTTCGGGGCGGCCAACGCTCGCAGCTGCAAATGATATAAAGCAACAGCATAACTTATCGGTTAGCAGTGACTATTTAGCCGATGAAAAATACCGTTTATTTGCACAATATGTAAAAACCAATTTACCAACACTAATGCCTTTTGCAGAACAAGCATTAACAGCGGTTAAAAGCAGCGGCTTAAAAATGGCGTTAGTAACAGGCAGCGCTCGCCACGAAGCAGAGCCAATATTAAAGGGGCTTGGCTTTTATGACCTATTTGACGCAGTAGTCACTAAAGATGATGTTAATAACCCTAAACCGGCCGGAGATCCTTACTTATTAGCACTCAAAAAGATAAATGTAGCTGCTAAACATGCCATAGCAGTAGAGGATACCTTTACCGGAGTAACTGCAGCAAACAACGCCTGTGTTAGTGTGGTGGCGATTGCTAATAATCATACAAAAAACCATGACTTTAGCCAAGCCAGTTACCGTATGAATGATCTGCAAGAGTTTTGGCAATGGCTACAATCTCAACTATAGTTTAAGCCACATTACCTTGCTTGGACGCGCTGATGTTTTATATTAAATTAATTACCTTAATCACAGCAGTACTTTTTAGCTCTATTGTGAGTGCAACATTGCCCAAAGTACTGCTTGCTAAAGTATATGATGAAACTAAGCACAGCGATGTAAGTAACTATTTAGTCAGCGAAAAGTTTGATGGTGTAAGGGCAATTTGGACAGGTGAACAGTTTGTCACTCGGCAAGGTAATGTAATAAACGCGCCAGAATGGTTTACAGCGCCCTTACCAAAAGTATGGCTTGATGGTGAACTGTGGACTAAACATCAGCACTTTGCGGTGCTCAGTGGCATTGTGCGCACTAAAATCCCTAACAATCATGATTGGCAAAGTATTACGTATCAAGTATTTGATATGCCAGATGCAAACGCGCCTTTTAGCCAGCGCTACAATAATTACAACCGCCTTGTTACGGGTTTAAATTCACCTCATATAAAAGCTGTTAAGCAGTATCAGTTTACTAACAATCAATTATTAACTGACTATTTTAAAAATATAACAGCGCAAGGTGGCGAAGGCGTTATGCTGCATTTAGCAAGCGCTAAACATGCCGATGGGCGCAGCGATGCGCTATTAAAATTAAAGCCCTACTTAGATGCAGAAGCAATAGTGATTGCATACCTACCGGGTAAAGGTAAATACCAAGGCATGTTAGGATCGTTAAGAGTAAAAACACCGCAAGGGCAACTGTTTTCAATTGGCACCGGATTTAGCGATGCCGAGCGCGAAAGCCCGCCAGCATTGGGTAGCACCATTACTTATCGATTCCATGGTTTAACAAAAAATGGCTTACCTCGTTTTGCTAGTTTTTTACGTGTGAGAGAGTCACCCTAACAATTATTCAGCTCTATATGAGTATATATTTATTGCTAGGTATGCTAAATTGCGCGGCCTTTTTAGTGATGTATGGTGATATATGTTTGTTGGTTTTGATTATGGTAGTTCTAATTGTGCTATGGGTGTAATGAACGAGGGTAACGTTCAATTAGTGCCGTTAGAGCAAGGAAAATATTACCTACCTTCAACACTTTATACCCACCATAGTGCGTTGGTAGTTGACTATGTTGCAAAGCATTTACAAGGTAGCAGCGATGAACTTGCGTTTAAAACTCAGCGCCAAGCACTGCTAAATTCATTACCACGAATTAAATCTGACTTAGATTTACACCCCACAGACGAAACCTTATTTGTTGGCCGCGAAGCAATTAGCGAGTATGTGCAATTTCCTGAAGAGGGTTACTTTGTTAAATCACCAAAATCATTTTTTGGCGCTACAGGTTTAAAACAAGGACAAATTAACTTTTTTGAAGACATTGCCACCGCAATGATTTTAAAAATAAAACAACGTGCTGAGCAATCACTAAGCAAAACGTTAACGCAAACCGTTATTGGTCGTCCGGTTAACTTTCAGGCGGTAGGCGGTGATGAGTCAAATCAGCAAGCAATTGGTATTTTAGAGCGCGCTGCAAAACGTGCCGGCTTTAAAGAAGTCGCATTTTTATACGAGCCACTGGCGGCCGGTATTGATTACGAGAGCAACTTAACACAAAACCAAAAAGTACTGGTTATCGATATTGGTGGCGGTACCAGCGATTGCTCGTTTGTGCAAATGGGGCCAAGCTTTCGGGATAAAAGTGACCGTGATGCTGACTTTTTAGCTCACAGTGGTAAGCGTATTGGTGGAAACGATTTAGACATAGCTTTAAGTTACTATGGCTTAATGCCGCTTTTAGGCTTAGGCAGTACGTTTAAATCGGGGCTACCTTTGCCTAATCAAGCTTTTTGGCAAGCCTGTAAAATTAACGATGTAAACTTACAAAGCCAATTTTATAGTGCTAACCATCATAGAGAACTTAGCGCACAATTGCGTGATGTGAGCGCGCCAGAGCTATTTAAACGATTAATACATTTGCAGCAAAATAGGCAAGGGCATCAATTAGTACAACAAGCTGAGGCTGCTAAAATAGCACTAACTTCAGCCACTAATTATAACTGTGATCTTAGCTTTTTAGATGCGTCGTTAAGTAAAGATGTTTCAGTCAGTGATTTAGCCTTAGCGGTAGATGATAGCATTAGCCAAATAGTCACTTTAGCGAAGCAAGCTATAAATGATGCAAATACTACGCCCGATGTTATTTATTTAACCGGTGGTAGTGCACAGTCGCCCCTTATTAAAGCGGCGCTTAGCCAACATTTAGGTGATATTAAAATGGTTAATGGCGATCACTTTGGTAGTGTAACCGCCGGCTTAACTAAATGGGCTAGCATGCTTTACAGCTAAGCCATTAAATATTAAATATCTATTTGTCGGGTTGCTAAATACTTTTCGTAATCTGGCAAGGTGCGCTCAAGCTCAACATTCATTAATGGCGAGCTTAGCAGCATATCAGCACTTACTTCATTACAGGCAACCGGTATATTCCACACTGCCGCTAAACGCAGTAGCGCTTTAACATCTGGGTCGTGGGGTTGCGATGCCAGCGGATCCCAAAAAAATACCAGCATATGTATTTCATGCTCAGCAATTTTTGCCCCTAATTGCTGATCGCCTCCCATTGGGCCGCTAAGCAATTGAATCACATCTAACCCTGTGGTTTTATTAATTAAATGCCCTGTGGTGCCTGTAGCATATAATGTATGCTCGCTTAGTGCGTTTAGGTGTTTTATACACCATAATTTTAAAGCCGCTTTTTTACCATCGTGCGCTACTAGTGCAATATTTTTTTTAGCCGGTAGCGATTGTATTTTTTGGTCCATAAAAAATTCTTTTTATTGTTAAAGTAATAAGTTAATAGCAAGGGCAATGAAAACAATGCCGGTGAGCCTATCTATCCAAGTTTGGCTATTTGGGTTATCTCTAAAAAAGCGCGCAATTTTATCGCCAAAATAAATATAAGCGCAATCAATCGGAAAAGCAAAAAGTGGGTACAACAAACCAAAAAAGGCGAGCTGAAAAGTAGCCGAGGAAAGTGTTGGGTCAACAAATTGTGGAATAAACGCGATAAAAAACAACGCCACTTTAGGGTTAAGTACTTCGGTCATCATAGCTTGAAACATTACATTTTTATTTTTCTTCGTAGTTATATGTGGTTTGTCTGTTTGCTCAATAGGCTCTTTTATAAAAGTGCTTTTAAGCATCATTATCCCTAGGTAGCACAAATAAGCAGCGCCTGCATATTGCACTGCACTATAAGCTACTTCTGAGGCCTTAAGTATGGCGGTTAAGCCAACAACAGCAAAAAATGTATGTACTACTCCACCGAGAGCAAAACCAAACGCACTTTGCATTCCTGCCGTACGGCCATTAGCAAAGGTTTGCGCCATTAAAAAGGCATTAGAAGGCCCAGGGGCCACCGCAATTAAAAAACTAGCCAGTAAAAAAGAAACTAAAAAATCAGGGTTTATCATGATCAGCCTTGAGTTGGGTGTAAAGCATGTCCTTTTTTACTTATTAAAATAAGCCAAAGAGGAAGTAACAATAATAAATGAAAGGCTATTAGCCAGGGTGTAGTTAACCCTAAAAACTGTGTTGCAAACACTAATATACTCGCACCACTCATTTGCATTGCGCCAAGTAGCGCTGAAGCGGTTCCGGCTTGTTTTGCAAAGCGAGAAAGTGCCATACCAGCTGCTGAGCCTAAACTTAAAGCAAAACCAAGTGCAGCAATAAGCATAGGTAACATAAGTGCCAGCGCAGTTTGTATTGTGCTAAGCGCAAGCATTAATACCCCCGAAAAAATCAATAAGCCAACCCCAAGACGCAAAGCACGCTGGCTATTATTTTTAATATACATAGGCGCTATAAAGCTCGCCACAATGCTACATACCGCATTGAGTGTAAACCAAAAGGTAAAGTCAGCAACAGTGCCGCCTAAGTGAGTAATTAACCAGCCCGGCGCAAGTGTTACATACACCAGTATTGCCGACATTGCGACCATACAAAGTAAGCTATTAAATAAAAATATGGGAGTGCTAATAATGGGTATAAAACGACGCAGATCTAAAATATGGCCTTGGTAATGGCTGTCTGCTGGGCGCGTTTCTTTAAAAAATAATAAGGTTATAACTAAGCCAAAAATGGCAAAAAGAGTTAAAAATAAAAAATTCATCCGCCAGCCAAACTGCACAGTTAACCATGCCCCTAAAATGGGCGCTAATGCTGGAATAAAACAAATAATACCATTTAAATAAGTGATCATTTGCCCACTGCGCTGTGCACCGTATTTGTCACGTACTATGGCAAAAGCAACCACAAAAGTGGCACATGCTCCTAATCCTTGTAAAGCACGCGCGAGCAGTAATATATTAAATGAAGGAGCATAATAGGCTAACAAGGCAGAGCCCGCATACAGGCTAATACCAATGACAGCGACCGGTTTACGGCCAAACTTATCAGCAAGAGGGCCTGCAATTAATTGCCCTAAGCCTACAGTGAGCATAAAAATAGCAACACTTTGTTGTACTTGCTGTTCTGAAACAGAAAATTGCTCAGCAATAGTTGGAAATGCAGGTAAGTAAATATCAATAGCCATAGGGCAAAAAATAACGAGTAACGCTAATATAAGTAATAAAGTTAAGTTTGGTTTAGCGGGCTGTGTTTGCATTAGTTCTCCTTTTGTCGCGTATTTTAGGGGGGGACTAATAAAAAAGAAAGGGCTTATGACCCTTAGTATCGTCGACATTGATACTTTTTAATTTAAATAATCTTAACTCTGGATAATAAACTTATCTCAAGCTGCTATTTTCAGCGTTAACTGCGTTGAATTTACTTGCAATAGGCCAGCTATTGACGCGTAAATTAGCCTTGTTGTCACAGAAATCTCTTGCTAGAGAAAATAAATTTATGATTCAGTACGTTAGTAAATCTCTTAACCAGAGTTCATGTTAAATAGCTAAAAGGGGCTTTTAAAGACACTACCTTAAACTGGTCTGATGTGTTATTTTTGCAAAAGAATAAACGATGGAAAATAATAATGAGCAATAAATCTTCAGTTTTAACAGCATGGCGTATTGTTAAAAAGCTACCCTTTGGGCATTGGTTATTTACAAAAATAGTCTGTTTTAAAGCGCCATACTTTGGCTCGATGAAACCCTACATACTTAATTTAAAAGCAGGGCATTGTAGTGCGCGGGTTAAAAACCGTCGTAGGGTTCATAATCATATAGGTACAATACATGCAATAGCGCAATGTAATTTGGCCGAGTTATGTGCTGGAGTGATGGTGGATGCCACGGTACCGGTTAAAACTCACCGTTGGATCCCAAAAGGTATGACGGTACGGTATTTAGCTAAAGTAGATACCGATGTAACTGCTATTGCAGAGATTGATTTACCGCACCAGTGGCTAGATAAAGAAGACTTAGTGGTGCCAGTAAAATTATATAATACCCGCAATGAGCTAGTATTCACTGCAGATATTACTATGTACATTACAGCTAAAAAGTAACTAGCTTTTATTAGGGGCTTGCTTATTTACGAATGACAAGCCTATATCGTCCTCGTTAATTAATGGCTTTACATCGCTCACTGGCTTTGGTTCATCATTAATAAGTGGTAAGTTTTCTTTTTCAAAGCGCTGTTTTAAATTACCTTCAATAATTGCACCAGCTTCTATGCTAAGCGTATCGTGAAAAATATCACCATGCACATGAGCGTTATTTTTAATGTTAACTTCACTGGCATTTAATGAGCCAATTATTTTGCCCTTAACAATCACGCTTGTCGCTTCAACAATACCCTCAACTACGCCTGTAGTGCCAATTACTAAATGAGTAGCTTTAATGTCGCCATCAATGCGGCCATCAAGTTGCACTTCACCTTGGCTTATTATTGACCCAGTAAGGCGCATATCTTCTGAAATAATAGAAGGAGCGTGATTAACGCGTTTTAATGAAGCGTTATTTGTTACTTGCTTTTTTTTACCAAACACGAGAGAGCGCCTTTGTTATTTTAAGAGGGTTGACATGCTTGCCATCAATGAGCACTTCATAATGTAAGTGAGTACTGGTACTTCTGCCAGTGCTACCCATTAAGCCAATTACGTCGTGCTTGGTGACTGCTTGGCCTTTTTTTACATTAACTTTATTTAAATGACCAAAACGTGTTACCAAGCCATTTTTATGCTCAAGTTCTATGAAGTTACCATAACCGCCATTGCGTCCAGCGCGTAGTACAGTACCGTCGGCAGGAGCGAATATTTCAGTTTTATGCCAGCCGGCTAAATCAACGCCCTTATGAAAGGCGCGGCGACTGTTCATTGGATCTTTTCGCAGTCCAAAGTTGCTCGAAATATAATACTTTGCAGCTGGCAGCGGTAAGGTATTAGGCAGTTCATTTAAAAAGTTTTCTAGGTTATTAAGTACTAATAACTTATCGGCAATAGCTAAAAATGTGGCCGGGATTTTTGCTTCATCAAATACATCTAACGGGCCACCCTGAGCGGTTGTTTGCTCGCTTAACGCTATATGTTGCGCTAATGCCGACTCTAGCCCTGCACCTTTAAGCATGGCTAAAATGGCGTTATGACGTTGGTTTATTTGACTTTCAAGCAATAAAAAGTTTTGCTCGTAGTACTGGTTTAGCTGTGCATAGCGAGCAGCAAATGTAGTAGTGGGCGTATTTTGCACCTGTTTACTTTGAGTACTGTCGTCGACTAAAGGTTCATGAAACTCACTTTGATCTTCTTCAAGAGGAGATTCAAGCTCGTCACCCAGCCTTATAACATCTTTACTAAGAGAAACCGGTAGAGATTCGATCATACTTTGTAGTAAAGCTTGTTTTTGTTCAAGCTCGGCTAATTGTGCTATTTGTTCGTCATGGCGTGTTTTTTGCTCATTGATTTGCTGTTGCCATTGTTTTTGCTCATCGAGTTGAGTTTGTTCAATATCTGATATTTTTGTAGTTTGTGAGTAAACCCGAAAGCTTGAAATACTTACCCAGCTAAGCGTAACTAATACAAGTAATACGATAAAAATTTGCAGCCAAGGCGCCAAAACTACATGCTTAACTTCACCATTTTGGCGAATAAGTAGTTGACGAGAGGGGAAAAGCTGTTCAAAAAAAGACTTTATAAATATAGGCATGACACATAAATACTGGCTATTAACCAAGCTAAGATAGCAATTTGAGTTTAAAAAGCTAGAAAAAAATTGTAACTGTGACTGAATTAATAAAAAAGGACGGCAATAAATGCCATCCTTTTTAGCAAAATAATTTATTTTTAAATTATTTTGCAGCCAGTACAGTACTCTCTACACTGCCAAAACCAATACGTGCGTAACCTTCTTTTTCACACCAGCCACGCATAATAACGTTATCGCCGTCTTCTAAAAAGCTACGTTGTTGACCATTGCTCAGCGTGATTTTTTCTTTACCACCACGAGAAAGCTCAAGTAACGAGCCTGCTTCTTCATGGGTTGGGCCCGATTGTGTGCCCGAGCCCAGCATATCGCCTGGCATAAAGTTACAGCCATTCACAGTGTGGTGCGTTACCATTTGCGCAACTGTCCAGTATGAATGCTTAAAGCTTGAGGTTGATACACGCGTTGGTGTATGACCTTCATCACGCATTTGCTGAGTTTGAATTTTTACATCCATTTGAATATCAAACGCGCCTTGTTCACGGTTTGCTTTAGATTCTAAATAATCTAATGGTTGTGGATCGTTTTCATCACGCGTCCAGCTTGTTCTAAATGGTGCTAGCGCTTCAGTTGTCACTATCCAAGGTGATACCGTTGATGCAAAGTTTTTAGCTAAAAATGGCCCTAGCGGCTGATATTCCCACGCTTGTAAATCACGTGCTGACCAATCGTTAAATACACAAAAGCCAAATACATGGTTTTCAGCATTTTCAATCGCTATAGCATCGCCTAATGCGTTACCTTTACCTAAGTAAATACCTACTTCTAGTTCATAATCAAGGCGTTTACATGGCCCAAACGATGGCACTTCAGCATCTGGCGCTTTGGTTTGGCCTTTAGGGCGATGAAATTGTTGGCCCGATACCCCAATAGATGATGAGCGACCATGATAGCCAATAGGTACCCATTTATAGTTAGGTAGTAATGGGTTGTCTGGGCGAAACAAGCTACCCACAGCAGTTGCATGGTAAATAGAGGTATAAAAGTCGGTGTAATCACCAATGTGACACGGCAATGCAAATTCAATATCAGCCTGTGCAATAAGCGCTTCGCTTAATTTAGCCTGATGCTCAGAGCCTTCACGCAGCGCTTTAGATAATGCTAAACGCAGTGCTGACCAATATTGTTGACCAAGGCTCATAAATTCATTTAACGTGGTGTTGCTTGCAGCAGCAATGGCTGTTTGCGCATCACCACTAAAAATAGCAAGTTCATTTAGTTTTGCTAAATCGATAACCTGATCGCCAATAGCGACAGCACCACGAAAAGCTTCGTTGCTATTTTTACGACGAACTTCAGCAAAAGGTAGATTTTGAATAGGGAAGTCGCAATCTGCAACGTTTGCAGAGGCTACCCAGCTTGTTAAATTTATATCATGGGTTTCGTTAATTAAACTCATTACATTTCCTTTGGTTTAGTTGGTCGTGCTAATCAGTATAAATATCAATTTATTAAATAAGCATATAAAGATTAAAAACATCTATTATTAACAGCTTATATGGTGATGAATAGCACGATTTAAACAGACAGAGTAGAATTGTTACTCAATATCAGCGTAAAACGACAAAAAGCAGCGAGTTACGCTGCTTTTAAAATATAAATACTAGCTACTTATAAAACGCCACGGCGCTCTTGGTCGCGTTCAATTGATTCAAATAGTGCTTGGAAGTTACCTTCACCAAAGCCACCATCGTCAACTCGCTGAATCATTTCAATAAAAATAGGACCAAATAGGTTTTTAGAGAAAATTTGTAGTAAATAACAGTTTTCACTTTGGCTATCTACTAGAATTTGATGCTCACGAATTTTTTCTTTATCTTCAGCAACCCAAGGTACACGGTCAAAAATAGTATCGTAGTACTCAGGAATAATATCCAAAGTTGCAATAGTCGACTTATCAAGCTTATCAAGTGAGCTTACTAAGTCGTCAGTTAAAAATGCTAAATGCTGTACGCCAGGGCCATTGTATTCACCAAGGTATTCATCGATTTGGTTATTATCGTTGCCTTTACCTTCGTTAATAGGAATAGAGAAGGTGCCACAAGGCGATTTAAGCGCATACGAAATTAACGCTGTTTTTTGGCCTTTAATATCGAAGTAGCGAACCTCTGTAAAACCAAATACATCTTTATAAAAGTTAGCCCATTTTTCCATGGTGCCTTTATAAACATTATTAGTTAAATGGTCGATGCGAATAAAGCCTTTATCGTCAACCACGTTTTGCTCGGTTAGATCTTCAAAGTCTTGTGCGTAAATAGAGCCTTTTTCGCCAAATTGCTCAATAAAGTAAATTAAGCTGTCGCCAATGCCATAAATTGCAGGGTAAGGTAAATCTTTATTTGCCGAGTCGGTTGCTGGTTTTGCACCGCGCTCTACCGCTGCTTCAAATGCTTTTTGCGCATTCTCTACTCGCCAACCCATAGAACAAATAGCCGGGCCATGATCTTTAGCAAACTGTGCCGAAAAGCCATCACGCTCGTTATTTAATAAAAAATGAATATCGTTTTGATTGTAATAAACAATGTCTTTACCTTTGAATTTTTTTAGCTTTGAAAAGCCAAAGTCGGTAAATACTTTATCCATGTAATCTGCATCAGGTGTTGCATATTCGGTAAATTCGATACCAACTAAACCTAAAGGGTTATTTACTTCACTCATTATCATTACTCCCGCAATTAAGCACTGCGATTATTTGTTGTCGTATTGCTGTAGATGATTAACTAAATTTGTACTTTGGGGAAGAGGGCGTTGTTATTTAGTAAACAGCGCGTGTGTAAATTTTATAGGACGGTTAGCAGTAAGTTACTTTTTTGCTGTGTACTTTAAATGCGCTTATGTATAAAAACGTTTGAATAAGTATAGTGGTTTAAGTTTTAGTTGTTGATTGTATTGTGGTTTATTTGTTTTTAAAGAGATTTAAGCTAACTTAAATCTCTTTTTTTACCCTAGTAAAAATAAGGTTTTTTGTATTCAATTGTTTACGGTTTGCTATTGTTAAAGAACTTGCTACGTTGCTCTAACCATAAATTAGGTTTTATTGCAGGCGCAAGTTGGTAATGGCGTTCAACACTTTGATTAAGCTCTCGGGTTGTTTGCTTAAAAGTCAGCTTTTGTTGCGCGTTACCCATACTTTTTATTTCACTGCGAGTCATTGCGCGACCAGCATAAAGCAGTGCGTTTAAATAACCCGGTTCGGTTTCGTAGTTATTATCGGTTAATAATAATACGGCTTGATCGAGTGCCCAGCGTTTACCTATTTCACCGTCTCTTTTAACACCCGCAAATTCACCATCAATATACACTTCAAATACGCCATTGCTTGGTGCGGTATAAAATACAAAAGCTATACGGTGCCAGGTATCAGGCTCATATGTGCCAAAATAACCACTGTCGCTGGTTGATGCACCTAACCCACCAATAGGATTAATAAATATGTCGGCGTCGTTATTCAAATCATTTGTTGCATCGGTTTGAACTAGTGCTCTGTATATTTCTTTTGCTGCAAAAGGCCAATAAATGTCCATCACTAAAGTGTAGTCAGACACCATTCCTTGGTTTGCAAAATCCCCATTTGGCGCGGTATTTAACTCAATCTTTAGCCCTTCGTTAGGAGAGTGATCGGTAAATGCCATTACAGTTGATGCGCCATCAGCTAAATCACTAATATTAAATGTGCTAGTACTAGCAAAGGTGGTCTTTTTAGGACCCCAGCCTTTATTGTCAGGATCAAAGTAACTAAGAGTTGATGGGCCTAAGTCGGCTTTAAGCGGATCGCTAACATCATCAAAGTTCCAAATAGTGATATTAGCAATGTCTTGGCAGGCATTGAGTGGCGTATTTGTATCAATATGCAAGCATTGAGTGGTTCTATGACGTGCGTATTGATCCAGAAGCCACCAAGCCTCGGCTATCGGTGCTACATCATTAAAAGTAACCCCATTAAAAAATAAATCAGGATTAAGAGCTGCCCCTTTAAAAAGTGCGACACTGTAGTTATTTGATGCTTGAATATTTTCAGGCGCTAGTAAAAACCAATCAGGTTGATTGGCTAACATAGCATTTAAATCATTGCCGCTAACCGTGACTTTATATAAAGAGTTAAAGCCTGGGGTGTTAGATGGCTGCCTTTCTACGTAGTAAGCTTTATGAAAGTCCTCTTGTGTTAGGGCGCCAGGGGTCCAACGTTTTTGCACTAACTCAGGGTTGAGTAAAGCTGCTGAAATAGTGCTGCTTGAGTGCTGAGCGGCTGCAGCGGTGACTGCTGCTAATTGCATTGCATTTAAGTAGTTTTCTGATATTGCAATTTCAGTTTGTGCATCGGGAGCATAACGGCCCATAATTGTGTCGATGGCTTGTTGTGTGGTTGTGTCTCGCTCAGTAATGGTGTCGGTTTTTACTGTTTTGTAGTCAACATTTTTGAGCGTTTTATTACTAGTGTCGAACGTTAAGTTTAAGTCGGTTATGCCCTTAGCGTAAAAGTTAGGTTGAATAACAATAGCGCCATTATCAAGGGTATTAAAGCTCTCACCGCCATGGGTATGACCGCCTAAAACCAAATCAATACCACTCACACTTTGTGCGATTTTAGTATCAAGGCCTTCACCTAAATGGCTTAACATCAGCATATAATCTACTTCATCACTGTACTGACTAACAATACTTTGTGCTATTTGTTGCCATTGCCAGCTCATTTTAAATTGTTTGATAAAATCAGGAATAGGGTCATCTTGTAGTGGTCTATCTAGCTCGTTCCACGGGACCGATGTCATACCAAATACGCCGAGTGTAATGCAGCCTACTTGTACTTTAGCAAAACCTACTGCTGCAAAATCTTGTGTTTGTTCGCCTTCGTAGCGTGTATTACTGGCAAGTACAATGGCATTATCATCCTTTGAGAAGCCTAATAATTTTTCAGGGCCCCAAGCATAGTCATGGTTACCTATTACACGAAGATCGAACTTCATTGCTTTTAAGGCTTCATCGGTCGCTAAACCTTGTGATATTTGCTCAGCTACAGTGCCTTTTTCGTAATCATCTCCACCATCGGTAAATAAAGTATGAGGTGATTCGCTTAAAACCTTTTTATGATATGCCTTAATTCGGCTAAAAAATTGCTCTTGATAACCAAATCGAGCATGTAAGTCGGCAATATGTACAAAGCGAATAGATTGCTCAGTGCTGTTTACATCACAGGTAGGGCCTATACTGGCAGTGCGTTCTTTACGCTGCATTTTTATGGCATATGTGCCTAACTGATTAACTTGAGCTGTAACAAAACCATTTAAAACACGAGAGTTCTCTATAGTTTCCCAAGTTGTAGCGTTTAAACGGGCAATATAAAGTTGGCCGCCTAATGCGTAATCGTCAGGGATTTTTAAGGAAATTGTAAAAGGATTACTAAGTGAAAGCCCTGCGGGAGTTAAGCTATGTAGATTAGAAATAATATTTTGATTCTGCGACGTTTCGTCTTGCTCAATACTAATATAAGTAAGCTCTGTATCAGAGTTAACACTATTGGCAGGAATTTCAATTTTAAAGTTATCGTTAATAGTGGCAGATAAACCTGCACCAGTAATAAGTAATACGTTAGCTTGGGGAGTGGAAGGGTTATTAGGATTAGGAGTGACTTGATCGCCAGCGCCACCACAAGCAGATAAAAAACCAATGAAAAAAACAACTAAAATTACTTTATACAAAGTGAACAATTGCATCTACCCGCTATCCCTAAAAATCTAATCAGTAATCAATTGGCTAAATAATACCAGTTAACAACTAAGCAATAAAAGATTATCAAGAGGAAACTTCCCCATACTGCTATGGGGAAGTAATTAAAAGTTGGGTAATAGATATTTAATTAACAAATAGTTTAATTAAATACTTTAACTACTAGGCTTCCTCACTTAGTCCCTGTCTTTCCCACACTTTAGATTTAAAGGTCATTAGTACTAAAATAACACCAACACCAATACTAAATAATGCTATTTGTAGGTATAAGTTAGGTATTTCATCAACATTATTTGGATCGAAGTTACCAGCAAGTAATCCTGCAATGATATTACCGATAGAATAAGTTAATACAAATACGCCCATCATTTGGCCTGTGTAGCGACGAGGCGATAACTTACTTACAGCACTTAATGCCACAGGGCTCAAACAAAGCTCACCCACAGTGTGTAAAAAGTAGGTAGTAACAAGCCAGTAAGGTGCTACTTTTAGGCCTTCAGCCGCATAATGCGCTGCCATAAACATAACTAAGAAACCTGTTGCCATTATAATTAAACCAACAGCACATTTTGCACTATAAGATGGTGAAACAAGACGCTTTGACATATTGATCCAAAGCGCTGCAAAAAATGGTGATAGCGCAATAATAAACAGCGAGTTTAATGACTGAAACCAAGTTGTAGGGATTTCAAAAGTACCAATAAGACGGTCAGTATAATCACGTGCAAATAAGTTTAATGATGAACCTGCTTGCTCAAAGCCAGACCAAAAACAGGCAGAAGCTATACATACTAAAAACAGTGCCCACATTCTTTGTTTTTCAGCATCGGTTAACTTACCTTTAAAGTAGATAAGACCAAAATAAACAAAGAAAATAATAGTGAATGCAATCGCAGTATAACCTGCAACTACCGTTGGATTAATAATTATAGCGCCAGTCATAGCGGCGGTAGTGATAGCAGCCGCTATAATGATAAACATAGCAATACTGCCCCATGCGCGAGCAGTACCTTTAGGACCTAAAGGATTAGCTGGTAGAGCACTATGCTCAGGTAAGTTTTTAAGTGAGCGCTTGTATTGCACTAAACCAATAGCCATACCAACAGCTGCAACACCAAACGCCCAGTGCCAACCTAGATTTTCCATAAAGTAACCACAAACGTAATAACCAATTAATGAACCTAAGTTAATACCCATGTAGTAAATAGCATACCCGCCATCACGACGTTCATCAGCATCACTGTAAAGTTGTCCAACCATGGCGCTGATATTTGGTTTTAGTAAGCCGGTACCCGTTGCTACAAAAATTAAACCAATAAAAAATGAGTAATCATGTGGAATAGCCAAAATAATGTGGCCACACATAATAATAATACCGCCATACCAAACCGCTTTTTGACCGCCGAATAATCTATCAGCTAGCCAACCACCAGGTAAGCCTAAAAAGTATACTGCGCCTGTGTACAAACCGTAAATAGCAGCAGCTGAAGCAACGGTGAAGGCTAAGCCTTCTTGTTGTAAACTTGCTGTCATGAATAATACGAGCATAGCTCGCATACCGTAATAACTCATTCGTTCCCACATTTCGGTGAAGAACAAGGTTGAAAGTCCTTTAGGGTGGCCAAACCAACCACTATCTGGAGCTGAACTCATATTTACTTCCTAACTTTAAGTATTGTTGTAATGGCCTTATATATTTTTGCTTTAGCTATTTAGCGCCATGTATTACACGCTAAATGCTCGACCATCAGTATTGTTTAATGCAGCTAAGGTAATGGTTTGCCGTTAAGGTAGTAAAGCTGTAGGTAAGAGTCACACCCTTATCCTAGCTACAATTGCGCATTAGTATACATAGACCTTAGTGCGAGGGGAAGTGTTAAGCTTTATGGTTTAAACACAACAAACCTTGTTAAAAGTCAGCATAAGGTATTATAGGTTTGCCTGGGAATGCTAATGTGCCGTAAACAGGATTGAAATAGTAACATATAGAAAGCTGCCCTAAATTAGGCTCTTAAAAGTCGATTGTGTTCGATTTAGTTTATGGGTAGGAAATACTGATTTTAATCAGGTAGATAAAATTTTCACCTTAACGTGCGTCATAACTTAATGGTAATGAAATACCTATATAGTTTGACGGGCTGTAATATTCCCTATAAACATAAGTTTTTCACTTAAACTAATAAAACCCATTAGCGGATAACGTTGATTACTTTTGACGTTTTGACTGCAAGTCAATACTTAACCAAAATCCCAGTTAGCATCTAAATCGTACGATAAATTAGCGGTCAAGCTAGTTGAGCATAGCCCTCCTAAAGCATCTCAGATTGCACATAGGTTAAGAGGGTATAGTGTATACTGAATTGGTAACTGATTTATCTACTTGGTATTGTTAAATTTATAGGTCCTGACCTGCCTCGTATGTCGCAAATAACAGTGACAAATACAAGCAGCTACTTTGCTCTATCTGAGCTGATAACTAAGGTGATGAAGAGTAATTACTTTGCAGGGAAAAGTAATAATATGGCAGAATTAGTGAGCCAGTTACCCACTTCGCAAAAAGTAGCAGAAAACGCCGGAACAATAATGATGTATGTTAATAAACGTCCATATATTCAATTAGATGGCGGTGAGTGGACTTTATATCCCCGAGGGTGAGTTATTTTTTTATATTTAGCTCAAGCAAAAAAAATGCATATATGTCCAAATTTGTTTACATTAAACTATCCAGCTGATCAGAGTTAGCGTATTATTCAGCGCAAATAGTTTCCCCTTATTTGAGGCTGTATGCGTTTAGATATTCATTGTGCGGATCGAGTTGGTATTGCTCAAGAAATCCTTAATATTTTAGTTAACTATAATGTTGATTTAAAAGGGATTGAAGTCGACTCAGTTAATTGTCGTATGTATGTTAGCTTTCCTGAAATAGAATTTGAGCAGTTTCAAAAAATCATGCCATCAATTCGCTTAATTGATGGTGTGCATGATGTACGCACCACGGCATTTTTACCCTCAGAGCGTGAACATAACGAATTAAATACACTACTAAGAGCACTACCCGATGGCGTTATTTCAATAGATGCCAAAGGTTGGGTGCGTTTATGTAATGACGCAGCGTGCAAAGATTTACAACTAACAGAAAAAGAAGTTATTGGTGCCAATATTAATAACTTACTTAAAGGTTTTAATTTTACTCGCTGGCTTGAGGGTAAAGAAGTACTTGGCCAAACTACGCGCGTAGAAGTGGCAGGTGAAGATTTTATTGCGGATATTTTACCCATTGCTGTTCCGCAAAGTAACGAAGGCGATGTGTTAGCCGGGGCGGTAATAAATATTAAATCGCAAAGTCGCTTAGGCCAACAAGTAAGTGCTTTTAGACGCTATGGACAAGAGAGCTTTGCTACTATTCATAACTTTAGCACTGCAATGCGCCGAGTAGTGCGTGAAGCACGTAAAATGGCGCAGTTAGAAGCGCCTATTTTAATTACTGGCGAAACCGGTACTGGTAAAGAGTTGCTCGCACGTGCATGTCATTACGCTTCTAATCGCTCTGTTAAGCCTTTTATTGCTTTGTCGTGTGCTTCGTTACCCGATGATGTGGCCGAATCTGAATTATTTGGTTATGCCGGTTACGAAGAAAACGCCGCGCCAAAACGTGGCGTACTTGAACAAGCCGATGGCGGTACTGTATTTTTGGATGAAGTGGGCGAAATGTCTACTCAATTACAAACCAAGTTACTGCGCTTTTTACAAGATGGCACATTTAGAAAAGTAGGCGATGAAAACGAAGTAAAAGTTAATGTACGTATTGTTGCTGCCACTCAAAAAGACTTACCTGCTATGGTACAAGAGGGGGTTTTTAGGGAAGACTTATATTACCGTATTAACGTTTTAACGCTAGAAATAGCACCACTGAGAGATCGCAAAGCCGATGTGGGGCCGCTTGCTGAGCACTTTATTCAAAAGTACGCACAGCAAAATGGTCATGACGTGCCGTTGTTATCACAAGAGTGTTTAAGCTTTTTACAAGATTATCCGTGGCCGGGTAATGTGCGCCAATTAGAAAACGCAATTTACCGTGCTGTGTCTTTGTTAGATGACAGTGAATTACGCGTTGAGCATTTACAGCTCCCTACATTTACCCATGATTTAGGGTATTTAGAATCAGATTTTGAAGGCTCACTTGATCAAGCAGTTAAACGCTTTGAAGCTACGTTATTACGTAAGCTATATCCTGCTTATCCTAGCTCACGCCAACTAGCAAAGCGCCTTGGTTTAAGCCACACCGCGGTGGCAAACAAGTTACGTGATTATGGTATTAATCGTAAAACAGTAAAAGTTTAGTAACGCAAAGTAATAACTATAAGCTTAAACGTGCGCGGGTAGCTTATAGTTATTTACTTTAATAAAGTAAACTTTGGCTAAACGCGTGTGATACACTTAATTTAATTTTAACTGGTAAGACCTCTGCCGTGAACTTATACATTCGACTTATTTTATTGTTTTTTAAAATTAAACGTAACCATGACTATCAACACTTACTTGATACGGTAAATATTGATTACAAAGCCCTACCTACAGATTGCGATATAAACTTACATTTAACTAATTCACGTTACTTGGCTATGATGGATTTATCGCGCACTTGGATGACAGAGCGGGTGGGTTTATTAAAGCACATATTAAAACGTCGTTGGTTTCCAATTGTAAACGCGACTGCTATTACTTATATTCGCGATATAAAACCTATGCAGCGTTATACAATTAGCACCCGTTTAGTGGGCTGGGATCATAAGTACTTTTATATAGAGCAAAAATTTCACTCTCAGCGTGGCTTACACGCAATTGCTTATGTGCGCGGCGTATTTAAAAGTAAAAAGGGCATAATTAGCATTGAAGAAATGCTGGAAGTAGCTGACTTTAAAGGTGTAGCCCCTATTTTACCAAGTGAAGTAATGCACTGGAAAGAAATGTTAGAGCAGAAAAAAGTAACTAATTTACCACGATAATAATAGTTAACCTGAGCTCTGGTTAGTTATGAGTAATAATCAATAGTTGAAAAAAAAAGGCCTTACGGCCTTTTTAACACACATGCTTATTACTATTAAAAGCTGTATTTAACCCCAAACATCGCCACAATTGGGTCAATTTTAACGGTTGACGTTAATGCTTGAGCGCCATCGGCATAGACAGTTGCATCAGTTTCAATATCCATAATTGAAACCATAGCGTGTAGGCCCCATTTTTCATCTATTTTATAGTTAGCACCCACTTGCGCTACAAAGCCAAACGAATCATCAAGTTTAACTTCTACATCATCTGTTCCAAGTACTGTTTTTAGTGCTTGAGAAGGTTGCTCATCAAAGAAAGTTGTATAGTTAACACCTACACCAACAAAAGGGCGAAACGCGTAGCTTGAATCTAAAAAGTGATATTGCGCTACTAACGAAGGAGGTAAATGCTTAATATTAGCTATTTTATTGCCCGCTAAACCACCCGCGCCATTTATATCATGTGAAAACGGTGTAGCTGCAATTAACTCTAACACCCATTGCTCATTAAAAGCATAATCAACAGTAATACCTAACTGAGTATCTGAACCCGGATTAAGTCCTCGGGCAGAATCTTCGTTAATTGGTGAGCTAGTACTATCAGGGTTTACGTTTATAGCACCCACGTTTACGCTAAAGTTAGCGTGTGCAGCAGGAGAGAGTGCTAATAAAGAGGTGAGTAATGCAATGCTTAATTTAGTTTTCATGTTGTTCTCCAAGAACTACTTTGTGATTGCCGCTATTATTATTCATTAACACAAACAATAACTTGTTTTAGATCAAGGTTTCAGAAATGTTTGAAGTTAGCAAAATCATTTATTGATTTAGATTAAGTTTCTCCACAGTACATAACAAAAGCTATTGACTTATTTAGGTAATATTCAGAATAAAATCAGCCAAGTTTGTTAAACTTATCTTTATGTCTCCTTTTCAATATTAAGCAGGTTAAATGAACGCTACCCAGCAGCTGTTTCTTCATGGTTCAATTTCTAAAGCGCTGCTTAAGTTAGGTATTCCTATAATTTTAATCAATGTTTTACAGTCGGCGTATCAACTCACTGACGCTTTTTGGGTGGGGCGTTTAGGGGCTGCGCAAGTTGCTGCTGTGTCTATTAGTATGCCTGTTACTTTTTTAGTCATTGCCATAGGTGCAGGTTTGGCGATGGCGGGAGCTATTTTATCGGCACAATATATGGGAGCAGGGCAGCAAGACAAAGTAAATCATGTTGCCGCGCAAACTATGTTAATGGTGACGCTAACAGCCATAGTGCTGGGGGGCATAGGTTATATGCTATCGCCTTATTTTTTAACCCTTTTAGGGGTAGAAGACGCTGTTTATGGCGATGCACTTAAGTTTATGCATGTATCGTTTATTGGGGTTATTTTTGTATTTATTTATGCCATGTTCCAATCGTTAATGCGTGGTATTGGCCAAACAAAAGTACCGCTAATTATTGTGAGCGTGACCGTGTTGCTTAATTTTGTACTCGATCCGTTATTTATTTTTGGCTATGGCAGTTTTCAAGGCTTAGGGGTAATGGGAGCTGCACTGGCAACTTTAGTAACGCAGAGCTTAGCTGCACTTGCTGGGGTAATTATATTTTTACGCGGCCGTCATGGTATTCAATTACAGCTAAAAAGCTTTTACCCCGATTGGCAATATATAAAACAAGCCTTCTTTTTAGGCGCTCCGGGTTCAATTGAATTGTCGGCTCGTGCTTTTGGTTTAATTATCATGTCTTTTTTAGTGGCAAGTTTTGGCACGCAAACGATTGCATCTTACGGTGTTGGCTCCAATGTTTTACAAATGGTGATGATCCCAGCAATGGGTTTGTCGATGGCTGTGTCTACATTAGTGGGGCAAAATATGGGCGCAGGAAACCCCAAACGCGCTGCGCAAATAACTCAGCTTGCTAGTTTATGGGGCTTACTAGGCCTGTCGTTTGTGGGAGGGGTAGCCTATTATTTTGCCGAGCATTTAGTTGCATTTTTTATTCCCGATGATGGGGCTGTAATCGCTAAAGGCGCAAAATTTATTCGCATAATGTGTTTAACTTGGGGGGGAATTGGTGTACAACTTTGTGTCGTGGCTGCTTTTAGGGCATCTGGCAATATGCTTAATGCTATGTTAGTTGCCCTGTTATCACAGGGGGTTGTACAGTTTCCTGCGGCGTATATTTTATCTAAACATACGCAATTAGGAGATCACGGTATTTGGTATTCATTTGCCATTACCAACGTAGTTATTGCGCTTATTACCTATGCGTGGTTTGCTCAAGGTTCGTGGCAAAAAACTATTTTAACCAAAGAAGACAAAGACATAGCTAAAATTAGCCAAGAAGCTTTCATCGAAGAAGGCAGTCACTAAACATTGCGGTGGGGTTTGCTGCCGTATAATTAATTTTATAAGGAATAACTATGTCTGTTTTGGTTGCTATAGGGGATCGTGATAATTCTAAGCTGGTGTCGCAGTTACAAGCACGCTTACCTAATATACACATTGAGCAATATTCACAGTGTGAAGATTTCAGTAAAGTTGAGTTTGTATTAGCCTGGTATGCACCAAAAGAACTATGGGCACAATTACCTAATTTAAAAGTGGTGTCGTCGTTTGGTGCTGGGGTTGATAGCATTGATTTAGACTTGCTGCCAGAGCATGTTGAAGTGGTACGTATTGTTGATCAACAATTAGAAATTGATATGGCCGAGTATGTACTTACTCACGTATTGGCGCAAAAGCTACAATTAAAAGAATATTATCAAAAACAAGCTGCAACGCAATGGAAACCCAAGCGAGTATTAAGCTATAACAGAGTGGCTATTTTAGGCTTTGGTCAATTAGGTCGAGCCTGTGCGCAAAGACTCGTTGATAATGGCTTTAGCGTGAGCGCGTGGGCACAAAGCCATAAAGACGTGAATAACGTGACCATGTATTATGGAGAACATGGGCTAAACGAAATGCTGCCTAATACAGATTATTTAGTGTGCTTATTACCGCTGACCGAAAACACGGCCGGAATTATTAACAAAGATTTATTGGCTAAATTACCCGCCCATGCAGTATTAGTAAATGCGGCACGCGGCCAGCACGTAATAGAAGCTGATTTATTACAGGCACTTAATAGTGACCGTTTACGCGCCGCCACGCTTGATGCATTCGATCAAGAGCCATTACCAAGTGAGCATCCATATTGGCTGCATCCTAAAATAACCATAACACCACATTGCGCTGCATTATCAGATGTTAACTGCGTTATTGAACAAATTGAAGTGAGTATTCAATGCTTAACTAATGGCACACCACTTAAAAACCGGGTTGATAGAACCAAAGGCTATTAGCCACGAAGAAAATGATTTGGTAAACATCTTGTTAACAGGTGTAATTTTTATTATTGTATGAAACTTATTCTTACTAATAAAAATAATATCGAGAATACTATGAAGTCTAATCAGGGCGGCGTTAAATTAAGTTTAGTGGTTATATCTATTATAATTTTAGGAGTATCGGCATGGTTTAACCAAGCAAATGCTTGCGAGCTTGCGCTAATACTCTATTAAAACAAAACCTATGCTGAGTTTTTATCAAACCTAGCATAGGTTTTTTGCTATAAGCACTAAAATTATCTCCTTAATTAGTTATCTAATTTAAGTCCTCAGTATGCTGCTTGTTGTATCACACCACAATTTCATTCTTATATTGCTAATAGTTATCGGGTTAGTCCAGATTGACGATGATAGTTGCTCAGCGTCAGCCTTATGCTGGGTGCTAAATTAATAAGCACGACATCGGAGATAAGAATGACGACAGCACCTAAGTACGTAGAAGGGCATAACCTGTTACGCGGGAAATCGGTTTTAGTAACGGCCGCCGCAGGCGCGGGCATTGGCTTTTCAGCCGCATTACGTGCAGCCGAAGAAGGGTGCCGGGCATTAATGATATCTGACATTCATCCACGTCGTTTAGATGAAGCTGTAGCTAATATAAAAGCGCAAACAGGTTTGCAACAGGTATTTGGCCAATTGTGCGACGTAAGCCAAGAAGAACAGGTTCAGGTATTGATCAATGCAGCAGAGGATAAACTCGCAGGTGTTGATGTGCTTATTAATAATGCAGGACTAGGTGGTCAAACCGCTGTAGTAGATATGAGCGACGAGCAGTGGAGTAAGGTGATGGACATTACTCTTACCGGTACATTTCGTATGACCCGTGCAATGCTGCCATTTATGCAACAACGCAAGGCAGGTGTAATCATTAATAATGCTTCAGTATTGGGTTGGCGAGCACAAAAAGAGCAAGCATATTACGCCGCTGCTAAAGCCGGTGTTATGGCATTTACTCGCTGCTCGGCATTAGAAGCTGCTGAGCATGGAGTGCGAATTAACGCGGTATCGCCATCAATCGCTTTACATGAATTTCTTAAAAAAGCCTCAAGTGCCGACGTACTTGAGCAATTAGCCTCAAAAGAAGCCTTTGGTCGTGCTGCCGAAGTATGGGAAATCGCCAACGTGATGATGTTTTTAGCCAGCGATTACTCGTCTTACATGACGGGCGAAGTTGTGTCTGTTAGTTCACAGCGTGCTTAGGGGGGCAAAATGGCAAATAAAATAATTACTAGCAAAACGCAATTACTTGCTTCAACCGGACTTGATTTAGGCGTAAGCGACTGGATTGCAGTAGAGCAAAGCCGTATTGATATGTTTGCCGAGGCAACGGGAGATCATCAATGGATCCATGTCGATCCCATTAAGGCTGCAGAAGGCCCATTTGGCGCATGTATTGCGCATGGTTATTTAACCCTGTCATTAGTTAATTATTTTTTACCTCAGTTGGTAGATGTGCAAAATATAAGCATGGGAGTTAATTACGGCTGCGATAAAGTACGCTTTCCTAATGTGGTTACAGCGGGCAGTAAAGTACGCGGCACAGGGCAAATAATTAGTGTGGAAGAAGTTAAAGGCAGTGTGCAAGTGATCACGCGAGTAACCATTGAAGTGGCAGAGCAACAAAGGCCAGCCTGCGTGGTAGATACCATTAGCCGTTACTCGTTTGTCTAAATGTTTTGGTTAAGCACGACTAAAGCATAACACTTAAACAGCTAGCGGTTATGTTACAAATAATAGTATTAAATTGCTTAATATAAGAGTGCAATTTAAGAATAACGGTTATTGATAAAAGGTTGGATTTAATTACACAAACGAGGGGTAACATGGTCAATACTGATACGCGTTATATTATTTGGTTGCTGGATTTTTTATCTAGCTTGGGAATGGATACCAACACCATTGCTGCCAACAATGGTATCAGTCGCAGTGAGCTCCACAAACCTAATGTGCTCATTAATGCTAAACAGCATCGAGGTTTACTAACTGATGCACAGCAGTGTTATGAGGGCAGCGATCTTGGACTCATATTAGGTTTAAAACGCTCTATTGCTACCCACGACCAACTTGCATATTTAATGATGAGCAGCGCGACGCTGCGCGATGCCAGCCATATTGGGCTTAAATATCAAAATTACTCAGGCCGCTTTTCTGGTAATTTAGTAGTGACCTCCTTTAGTGAAATTCAAGCCGAAGGCTGTTATCAAATTGACGCTAAAGCTGAGCTGGGTGAATTGCGTGTATTAGCAATAGAAGATTTACTTGCCAATATAGTCACGACTTGTCGTTGGGTGCTTGGTCAAGCATTGCCTATTACTAAACTACGTTGTAATTATCCGGCGCCAGTTCATGCTGAGTGTTACCAAGCCATTTTTAATTGCCCCGTCGAATTTGATGCCCAGTAACCCAGCTATTTTTTGATGCTGCGATTTTGGATCAACCACTCCCGCAGTCGAGCCCAGAAAGTGTCAACTTTTATAAAAAACTGTGCGAAGAAAAAAGCATTACTCGAAATCATGGCGACATAGCATGGCGCTTGTCGCAAATTATTGTTGAAGATCCTGCCAGTCCTCCATCGCTGCACGATGCAGCACTAAAGCTGCATTGTAGTTGCCGTACCTTGAGCCGTAAGTTATTGGCGCAAGGTTGGCGCTATCAACAATTAATCGATCAAGTACGAGAGATACATGCGCGGCGACATTTGAGCGATCCTACGTTATCAATCACTCGCATTGGTCAGCAACTTGGGTATGCCGATAGTTCGGGGTTTCATCGCGCTTTTAAAAAATGGACTGGGTTGTCGCCAAGTGCTTTTCGCCATGCGTTATTTGCGGTGCGCTAATCGCTAGTTAATGGCTAGATCGGATAACAACTTGGCGCAATGAGACAAGCTTTATTAACCACTCAGACCTATTATTTTAACCATGATTTAACATGTTTATTTTGCACAGCAACAGGAAGGTATAATAATAATGAAAAAATATGATGGCCTTAATCAATCAATGCTAGAGCGCTTTGCAACTCGTCCGGGTCGCAAAGAATTATTACCAGAGTTAAGCGAAAAAGCGCAAGTTGCGCTTATGTGTCGCATGCTTATTCGTGAAGGATGGGATGAGCATATTGCAGGGCATGTTACTTACCGATTAGAAAACGGTAATATTTTAACTAATCCATGGGAGCTCGCTTGGGGGGAGTTAACCGCCAGCGATATCGTTACGCTAGACCCAAAGGGGAATGTGCTTGATAGTGATTGGAATGTGACCCCAGCGATAGGTTTGCATTTACAGCTGCACGCAATGCGACCTGATGTACATGTTGTTATTCACAATCATCCGCATTGGAGTGGTATTTGGGCTTGTATGCAAAAAGTGCCGCCAGTATACGACCAAGCAAGTGCTTATTGTGGTGTTGAATTACCACTTTATGATGAATATGAAGGCACCTTTGAAAACGAAGCAACTAGCTTATCAGCAGTTGAAGCGCTCGGTGATGCTAAGTGGGCATTACTGGCAAACCACGGCTCGTTAGTGGTGGGTAAAAATCTGCGCCAAGCACACCTAGAGCAATTACTTTAGAGTGGCGCAGTAAACGCGCGTATGAAGTGGAATTAGCAGGTGGCGGGCGACCATTAAGTGATGAAGAAGTTAAAAAAGTGTCTATTGCTGACGACAACGGTTTCCCTTTTGTTTGGGAAGCAATGGCGCGCAAAGAATTACGCCTAGATCCAGGTTTAGTCGACTAAATTTGTCGGATTCACTTAGCTAAGTAGAAGGAATAAAAAATGAAGCTTACAGTAACTCCGCTTGATAATGTTGGCGTAGAAGTGTCGGGTTTCGATATTAACGAGCCACTTACCGATGAAATAAAAGCTGAACTAAAAGCACTATGGTACGAACACGCTATTTTAGTGTTTCGTGATCAGGATATTAGCCCTGAAAAGCAAATTGAGTTTAGTCGCATTTTTGGCCCGTTAGAATTACATCCGTTAAAAGTTACCACCAGTGATAAATATCCAGAGTTATTTGTGCTACAAAATGGTGGCCCTATGGATAAGTTTCAAACTGCTTTTTATAAAGGCGAAGAAATTGTGGGTCGGTTAGATTGGCACATGGATTTGCATTATACAGCGCGTCCAAATCATGGTGCACTGTTGCGCGCTGTGGTGGTGGTGGTGGTGGCAGCAGAAGATGGCATGACCGGTTTTGGCGATTTAGCAAAAGCGTACGATGCACTCGACGACGACACTAAAGCTTTAATTGAACAGCTAGAAGTGGTTTACAGCTTTAGTATGCAGCGCCGCCATATGCGCTACGTTAACTTAGACGGTTATGAGCCTGGCCCTAACAGCCCAACAAAACCAACCGACATTGGCTTTCCTGACTTTTCAGACGCTGCTTACCCTATGGTAGTTACACACCCGATCAGTGGCCGTAAAGTACTTGAGGTGGTAGAGCAGTTTTTAGATAGAGTTGTTACTCCACAGCAATTTGGTTTATCGAATGATGAATCTATAGAGCTACTTGAGCGATTTGTTGCGCATGTACAAAAGCCGGAATTTACTTACTTTCATAAATGGCGCGAAGGCGACATGGTACTGTGGGATAACTGGCGTGCAATGCACTGCAATGCACTGCACTGCACTACCGGCACTAAGCCTGGGATCAATCGCGTTATTAACCGCACCACCATTGAGGGCGATATAACGCTTGGCCGTGTGTTAAAAACAGAATAACTTTACATCTATTGCAGCAGCTTAAATTAACCAGCTGCTGCTTTTTTATATCTTTCATTAATACTTACCAGCCTCTACACGACATTTCAATCTGCTAATTTTTAATCTATAGCATGCACTTAATATACTTGCGTTTAATACGCAGATTTATTACCTAAGCAGAATAAGTAAGTTAAACCGTTACGCTGTTTGCTATAACGGTTGTTAAATTAAGTGCTAGGGCGTGTTTATTTTTCGAGGTTAAATTGGCAGGTGCTTAGCGGCGCTGCGCCCAGCGAGCCTGCCAAAAAAAGTGGCATCTCCAACCGACATACCACTGGCATATCCCTTGGCTGTACGTGGTAATCCCGCGGTGGCTCGACCAGCAGCATAAAGCCCACTTATTATTTCATTGTCTAAATTAACCACTTCACCCGTAGTGAGTGTTTTTAGCCCACCAAGCGTAAATATGAGCGGGCCTTTGGTGCCGGGCATAATTACAGCAGTCATTTCACTTGCAGAGTATTCTAATAAGGCAAAAGGGGGCTTGTTTAACGGTTTTAGCCACTCGGCGGTTTTATGAAATAGTGGGTCTTGTTTATTACTGGCGTGCTGATTAAAGTAGCTAACAGTTTGCTCAAGCATACCGGCCGGGAAGGGCGCTTCACTGGCAACTTCTGCTATGCTATCGCCAGTGGCAACAATGGCTGCACGTTGTAAATAATGCGACGCCTCAAAATCCTCTTCTTGTACTAACAAATAAAACTTTTGCTCAGCTTGTTGGCAAGAATAATGCTCCAATCTGGCTAAATACGCATCTTCATTTATATAACGCTGACCGTGTTTATTTAGTAAAATACCGTAGGTTAGCTTTGCTGGTGGATAGAGCGGAAACGACATAAAAGCCTGTTCCATATTAATTGTTTGCCCGCCGACTGCTTGGCCTAATTGAATACCATCCCCCATATCGAAGGTGTTGCCATAAGGTACGCAATACTCAAGTAGATCAGGCATGTATTGACGTGTCATGGTGTCGTTCATTACAAAGCCACCGGTGGCTAATACCACACCACGAGTTGCACGAATCGCAATTTCTCGGTTGTCGCGCTTAGCAATTACGCCGCAAACACGATTGTTTTTATCTACTAATAAAGCAATAGCGCGACAATCATTAATTACCTCAGCGCCCGCGCCTGCGATGCGCTGCATTATGGCATCCATAAATATTTTACCGCCTTCGTCGCCCACTTTAGAGGGCACGTGACCGCGTGGAACGGGCTTAGCAATGGTATTAAAAGGGTGAGCTTTTTCATTACCGGTAAATAATAACGACTCATCACTGAGTGGCACTACTGTACGCTCTAAAAAGGCTGCGCGTTTATAAGGTACACCAAGGGATTCAACCCAATCAAAATGTCCTGCAGCGCCTTGTGCATAACAACGCATCTTATCTTCATCGCCATACGGGCCAAGTGCTTCGCGTAAATAAGCCAGCATGTTTTCGGTGCTATCTTCTAAACCTAACTCTTTTTGTAATGCAGTGCCGCCACTGCCGCCTAAATACATTTCACAGCTTGATAATGCAGTCGAGCCACCCCCAGCACTGGCACGTTCTAAAATAGTAACCTTAGCACCTAAGGTTACAGCTTCTAGTGCGGCGGCGGCTCCTGCGCCGCCATAACCGCACACGAGTACGTCGGTGCTAATATCAAAGTGGCTAATCGATTCAAAAGCGCGAACTTTGTGTGTGCTTAGTATTGGGTTCATGTTATATCCTTATAAGTATTTAATATTTAGTGTTTAAAACTTGCCATTGCGCATCATGGCGTCCATACCACCATCTACATAAATAATGCTGCCATGCACAAAAGAGGCTTGGGCTGATTGTAAAAAACTGACCGCATCGGCAATTTCACTTGGCTGGCCATTGCGACCAATAGGCGCAACAAAGTTACGTACGGCTTCGCCAAAACGTGGATCTTGCTTAGAGGCTTCGTGCAATGGAGTTTCAATTGCACCAGGCGCAACTAGGTTAATACGCACGCCGGTACTCCCCGTTTTAACGGCTAAACGACGACAATGCACAGTGAGTGCATATTTAGACGCAGAATAGGCTATTTGTGGTTGGCCAAGCTCATCTGCCAGTGCGCGAGCGGCTGGCTCGTCATTGTTGAGCATTAACTCAATAATAGGGTGTGGATCTGCCACTTGTTGACTAGCGGCCACTGAGCCAATAACGGTAATAGCTGGCTGCTCACCTTTAGCGAGTGCAGGTTGAAGTAATTCAATTAACTCGGTTGAGCCAAAATAATTAACCGAAACCACTAAACTGCTACTTGGTGCGGTAACGCCAAGGCCCGCACAACAAACCAGGCCATCTAGTTTACCATTGGCTAATTTGATAACTTGCTCTGCGGCATTAGCGCGACCTTCAGGGGATGATAAATCGGCATTAACTTCGGCTTGATGGCGGTCTATGCCGATCACAGTATGACCTGCTGCGCGTAGTTTTTCACAAACGGCGGCGCCAATCCCTGATGCTGAACCTGTAACTGCGGTAACTGACATAATAAACTCCTAGCATTATTGGTTAATAGTAATTAAAACAAAGTTTAATTTACTGAATGGGTTTTATGAGTTGTTTTGCTTGATAAGATTTTAATTTAAACAGTAAAAATACCGATATTAATGTTGTACTCGTACTAATAAGTAAAGCATAACGTAAGGATTCAACACCGGCCTCCTCGCTAAATACTTCACTAAGCACGCCCACCAACATAGGCCCAACACCTATGCCTAAAAAAGTAATCAGCACGGTTTGCATTGAAATAGCCAATGCTCGCTGAGTGCCCGGTACAATTGAAGTGAGTAATGTGAGACAAGGGCTAACCCACCATACAGAAAAGAAACTCGCTAAGGTGCAAAACAGCATAGCAAATGGAATACCGGCAAAAAATAGGTCATCGCCTAAGCCTTTAGGCCATAAAAAATATATAACAATAAATACCCACCCCAGTATATGGCCTAGTATAGGTAGCCATAAAACACCTTTTCGTCTGGCGATTCTATCAGCCAAATAGCCACTAGAAAGAATTCCAATCGCTGCCGCACCGCCGCCAAAAAAGCCTGCCATCATGCCGGCTTGGCTCAGTGTTAAGTCGTGGCTGCGTACTAAAAAAGTGGCATTCCACATGCCAAACGCATTTGCGCCTAACGTTGCAATGGCGCTTGAGCAAACTAATAGTCGATAATCTTTGCGCTTTAACAATGCTTTTGTTGATGCTCTAAAACCTGTGGTTAGTGCAGGCTGCAGCGGTGAAGTTGGAGAGCTAATGGCATCATCGTATTGACCGCGTTTAGGTTCGGGTATCACAAAAAATAGCAAAAAAGAAATAAACAAAGCGGGAGTAGAGATAATAAAAAAGGTTTCTCGCCATCCATACAGCTCTACCCAATATGCACCTAAGGTAAGCGCAATAATGGCGGCAAAGGTAGCGCCAGAGGTAAAACAACTAATCGCAAATGAGCGTCGCTCAACCGGGTAACTGTCCGAAAGTAACGATAAAGAGGCCGAAGTAACCGGTGCTTCAGCTACTGCCACCAACATACGCATTATTAGCAAGTATTTGTGGCATTGATACCGACGTTGCCACCATCGCTAGTACCAGTGGCCGTGCAATTGAAGGCACCGAAATAGCAATAATGTCTGAGCAGGGTGAAATACTCGGTGCTAATGAAACTGGCGAAATTTGTATTCGTGGTTTTCATGTAATGAAAGGGTATTTTGAGCAACCACAAGCAACCGCCGAAACCATAGATAAAGACAATTGGCTGCACACCGGCGATGTTGGGCATTTAGATAAAAATGGCTATTTAAGCATTACCGACAGACTAAAAGATATGTACATTTCGGGCGGATTTAATTGTTATCCGGCAGAAATAGAGGCAGTACTTATTGAGCACAGCGCTATTGCACAAGTTGCAGTGGTAGGAATTAAAGATGAGCGCATGGGAGAAGTTGGCTGTGCATTTATTACTTTAAAATCATCAGCAGAACTTGATGAGGCAACGTTAATGACTTGGTGTCGTGAGCGCATGGCAAATTATCGAGTACCCAGAAAAATCAAAATAATTGACGCAATGCCAGTAAATGCTTCTAACAAAGTAGTTAAAGCAGAACTGATAAAGCATTTTTTGCAACAGTAAAATTTTAGAAGGAGCAAACATTTGGAATTTTCATTTACCGAAGAGCAGAAAATGATCCGCGATACTGCGCAAGCCTTCTTAGCTGAAGTATCGTCATCGAATGCAATACGCAGCGCAATGGACACTGAGCAAGGCTTTGATCCACAAATATGGCAACGTATTTGCGAAGAAATGTACTGGCAGGCAATTCATATACCGGAAGAATATGGCGGCATGGGACTAGGCTATGTAGATTTGGTGGTTATGCTGGAGCAAATGGGACGTTATTTATTATGTTCGCCGTTTTTTTCAACCGTGTGTTTAGCCAGTAATGCCTTAATAGTTGCCGGCACTGATGAGCAAAAGCAACAATATTTAACGCAAATATGTGAAGGTAGTTTAACCGCTACGCTTGCCTATACCAGTAAAAATGGCCAGTGGGACGCAACAGCAGTGCAAGGCATTGTAACTGCACAGGGCGATGATTATTTACTTAATGGCACATATCGTTATGTACTAGATGGCCACACGGCGCAATTATTAATAGTTGCCGCACGTAGTGAAGGCAGTGAGGGCGAGCAAGGAATAAGTTTATTTGCAATAGACTCGGACACCCCTGGAGTAAAGCGCACTTGGTTGCCAACTATGGATCAAACACGTAAACAGGCAGAAATAGTGTTTGATAATGTGCGAGTGAGCAGCAGCCAATTAATGGGCGAGGAAAATAATGCTTGGCCACAGCTAAATAAAGTATTGCAACTAGCTGCTATAGCCATTGCAGCAGAGCAAGTAGGTTGCTCGCAACAAGTATTAGATTTAACTGTAGAGTACACCAAAGAGCGAGTGCAGTTTGGTAGGCCTATAGCGGGTTTTCAAGCAGTTAAACACCAAGCGGCAGATATGATGCTGCGTACCGAGGTGGCGCGCTCAGCCGTTTATTACGCTGCGTGCGTAGCAGAGGAGGCGCTCAGTGGTGGTTTGTTGGCCGATGAGTTAGGCGAAGCAGCCAGCGTAGCTAAGTCGTATTGCTCAGAAGGCTACTTTAAAAATGCCGGAGATGCGCTGCAACTTCATGGTGGAGTAGGGTTTACCTGGGAATATGACGTGCACTTATATTTTAAACGAGCTAAATCGTCTGAGTTATTTTTAGGTGATGCAGCTTATCATCGTGAACACGTCGCAACATTGTTATTAGATTAAACGGCTGCTAAAAAAGGTAAAACAGATGAAATTAAGTTTTAGTGATGAAGACGAAAAATTTCGCGCCGAAGTGGCACTTTGGCTCTTTGAGAATTTAGTGGGTGAATTTGAGCAGCTTAAATTTCGCGGTGGCCCTGGGGATGAGCATATGTTTCCTCTGGAGCGTAAAAAGTGGGAACAAAAGCTCGCGCAAGGAGGTTGGACCTGCATTGGTTGGCCTAAAGAATATGGTGGCCGAGGGTGCTCTATTGAGCAGCAAGTTATTTTTAATGAAGAATATGCTCGCGCGGGTGCACCGGGTCGTGTTGGGCATATAGGTGAAGGGCTTGCTGGGCCAACGTTAATTGCCTTTGGTAGTGAAGCGCAAAAACAAAAATACTTGCCAGGCATTGCAGCCGGAACCGCACTTTGGTGCCAAGGTTATTCTGAGCCTAGTGCAGGCTCAGACTTAGCTAATGTTAATACCAAGGCACATTTTGACGAAGCCAAAGGTAAGTGGATTATTAGCGGGCAAAAAGTGTGGACATCGCTTGCGCATGAATCTGATTATATTTTTGTTATAGCGCGTACTAACCCAAATTCTAGCGCTCACAAAGGGCTAGGCTTTTTCTTAATGAAAATGGATCAGCCAGGTATTGAAGTGCGTGGCATAAGGCAACTTACCGGCACCTCTGAGTTTAATGAGGTATTTTTTGATCAAGCCGAATGTGATGCCGACGATATTGTAGGGCAACCAGGTGAAGGCTGGGCTATTGCTATGGGTTTACTTAATTTTGAGCGTGGCGTGTCGACCTTAGGTCAGCAAATGCAGTTTCAAAATGAGCTTAATCAAATTATTGATATAGCCAAAGCCAATGGTAAAAGCCAAAATCCAACTATTCGCCAACGCATTGCTGACGCTCATATAGGGCTTAAAATAATGCGCTACAACAGTATGCGTATGCTCTCAGATACAGGTGATGGCGGCTTACAAAAAGAAGCGCTGATCTATAAATTATTTTGGGCAACATGGCACCGTGATTTAGGCGAACTGGCAATGGATGTACTTGGCCCCGAAGCCGAAATACTAGAGTCAGGCCCTTATACATTAACCCGTTTACAGGCTATGTATTTGTTTGTTCGCTCAGATACCATTTATGGTGGCACTAACGAAATACAACGTAACATTATTGCTGAACGTGGCTTAGGTATGCCCAAAGAGCCTAAAATAACCGCATAAAATAATTGTATTACTTAACCTGATGTAACGGATAAAAAATCGCTTAACCAGCACATCAGGTTACTTATTTTATTGCTCATTACGACTGGGCTGGTGGGGTTATTTTTAGCGAAGGCTGTGAGTTCAAAAATTAACTAAAGAGTAAGAAGGGCTGTAAAGCTAAGCCCGCTTAATCAGCGGGCTTTATTTGAATACAGTAAGGACGTTAAAAACTACTGCGAGGCATAGGCATTGGTGCGTCGGTTAGTCCCCCATTAACACCAAAAATTTCACCAGTGATATAGCCCGCCGCGGGCGAGGCTAAAAATAGCGCACAAGCCGCTACATCTTCAGGCTGACCTAAGCGATTCATAGGTGTACGTTTAACAATAGCCTGCTCCATTTCATCATTCATTACGCCTTTAAGTGCTTCGGTAAGGGTTGAGCCTACGCTAATTGCATTAACGCGCACTTTAGGTGCAAAATCTTGCGCTAAATTAAGCGTCATAAAATTTAATGCCGCTTTGGCGATGCCGTAACTAATAAAGCCGGGCTGAGCTAACTGCCCAGCTACCGATGAAATATTAATAATACTGCCTTGGCCACTGGTATTTACCATGTGCGGGGCACTAATACGTGACAAATCAAACGCGGTAGCGGTATTGAGCTTAAAGCAATTTTCTAACTCTGCTGCGCTGCTGCTAAGTGTAGGCTTAATTGCGCCTGAGCCACCGACGTTATTGACTAAAATATCGAGCCGGCCAAAATACTCAATTGTTTTATCAACTAATGACTGTCGTTGTTGCTCATCAAGTACATCGCACGCAACGACTAAAGCGCGGCTGCCGCGTTGGCGTATTTGCGCTGCTGTTTGTTCAATATCTTCGATGGTTCTGGCAGTGACTACAATATCGGCACCCGCATCGGCTAATGCCAGTGCTATGGCAGCACCTATGCCACGCCCTGAGCCGGTAACAATAGCGACTTGGCCATCGAGGCGAAATCTATCGAGTATAGACATTAATATCTCCTTACTTAAATTAGACTAACATGTTGCTGTGCAAATTAAGGTTGCCTTACAGGCATACCTCAAATAAACCCGCAGCACCCATGCCACCGCCAATACACATGCTCACCACAACATATTTAACACCGCGACGCTTGCCTTCAATAAGGGCATGGCCCACCATACGCGCACCACTCATACCAAAGGGGTGGCCAATGGCGATAGCGCCGCCATTAACGTTAAGTTTATTGTTATCAATACCTAGGTAGTCGCGCGAATAAATAAGCTGACACGCAAACGCTTCGTTAATTTCCCACAAACCAATATCATCAATTGATAAACCATGTTGTTTTAATAGCTTAGGAATAGCATATACAGGGCCAATACCCATTTCATCGGGCTCGCAACCTGCAACCGCCATACCACGAAACACACCCATTGGCGCTAAGCCTTTTTGCGCCGCTAATTGTGAGTCCATTACCACGCAGGCTGATGCGCCGTCAGATAACTGACTTGCATTACCTGCTGTAATAAATTCACCTTGTGAAATAACGCGACCATCTTTCCACACCGGTTCTAAGCTTTGTAGGCTCTCAAGAGTTGTAGAAGGGCGGTTGCCTTCATCTTTAGCTAGTAATACGTCCTCAAAGGTCACTTCTTTGGTTTCGCGGTTAAATACTGATTTAGTAGATGCCATTGGCACAATTTCGTCATCAAACAGGTTGTTTTTTTGCGCCGTAGCAATACGCAGTTGCGACTGTAAGCTGTACTCATCTTGCGCTAAACGTGAAATATTGTAGCGCTTAGCAACCACTTCTGCCGTTTCGATCATCTGCATATAGGCATGCTCTGAATGCGACAGTACTTTTTTTGAAATATTACGATAAGTATTTTTGTGTTTGTTTTGCACCATAGAAATAGATTCAACGCCACCAGCAACCACAATATCCATTGAACCAAGCATAATATTTTGCGCCGCAAAACCTATACTCATTAATCCAGATGAACACTGACGGTCAAGAGTCATACCCGGCACGCTATTAGGTAGGCCTGCAGCGGTCGCTGTTAAACGGCCCAAGTTATAGCCTTGAGTACCTTGCTGCGCTGCACAACCAATGATCACATCATCAACCTCAGCACCATCAATACCCGCGCGTTTAACGGCTTGCTCAACTGCATGACCTGATAATGCAGGCGCTTCGGTATCGTTAAAGGCACCACGAAAGGCTTTGCCCATAGGCGTTCTGGCGGTAGAAACTATAACTGCTTCGCGCATGATTATTCCTTTTTTATTTTGAAGTGCAAAGGCACTCTTACGGTTAAATTTTAGCTAGGTAATAATGCTGAGTTGCTGCAATAACACGTGTGTATTGGTTAAATTAGTCAGATTAATTGCAATTATTACCACGGGTAAAAATAGAGTTTTCCATATCTACATTAACCCTTATCGCGTCACTGTGAACATCGACCATTTGAGGTAGGCAATAACTAATTAGTAAAATAAAGAGAATTAGTAATTGGTTTGTACTGCTTATTAATTCGCTTATTGGGCGAGTTTAGCTTTAATAGTGATGAGTAAAGCAAGACAATATTTGCCGCGGATTTTAGAAAGGGAAACAGTTACAAACGGAATTAATTTTAATGAATTTACGTTGTGCTTCCTGCAATTTATTGAAAGTAGTTAGGGTATATTGACCGTTCATGGTTGAACCTTTTTCACTCTAGGGGGCTTTAATCGCGGTGCGAGATTTGTAACCTAGTATGCTCGGTAACTGTTTTTACCTTATTCTACTAGCTTAAAACCAAGTAAAAATAAGTAAAAACGAGCAAAGCTTCCGCCGCTCACCTATACCCATGTAGATAAAAATAGTTCATCCCCCTAGGCAAAACTACTCGATCAGCGTGTGTTTGGCATTTATACGTCGATATCACCTAGTTTGTGGGGAATAACGACATTACACAGGCTCTGCCTACCTAAAAGCCAAACACATTGCTAAAAAATTAAACTTCAGATGGTAAACATGCCCTAATTAAAAAGAGTTTTTAAGTGGGAAAGTTGCTTTTTATTAATTAAACAGACTAAAAACCACACGTAATGAATAAAAAATGAACGAGGTGTTTAATTATGTTTAGCTAATAGAGTTTATAAAAGTTATTAGGATCAAATAAAGACAGTTTATTTTTTGTTTACCTAGTTTAACGTTGTTTATAAATTATAAACACATATTTTACACACCATTAAAACGGTTTTTAATTTATGGGTCGTTGAGGCTTGTGAATTGTTTAGTACGCATATTTATAAAAATTAAGTACTAATACTATTACATTTAATTGCAGGGTTGTTTGATAAGTAAGCAAATGAAAACTCACTAAACCGTTATTTTATCTTAAGATTAAATCGTCTTACCGAAGTTGCTCAAAGGAAATGGCAATAATGAAAAAATATCTAGGTTATTTATTATGTTGCTTTGCATGTAATGCATATAGCAACGATGAAGTAGCACTTACTTTAGTTGGATACATTTCACCTAAATGTGAGTTTACGGCAGAAAATAAAAACTTAACTATTTCTTCAGATGGCTTCGCTAATACAGAGTTAGCAATTAATTGTAACTCACCTATGCGGGTATCTATGCTGTCAGAAAACGGTGGTTTGCGCCACCAGCAGGGTACTCACTTAAATGCTTATAACGTTAACTTGTCAATTGCAGATGCTAATCAAAGTATGTCTGTTTCGTCACAGACCCTAACAGTATCACAAACATTTAATGTTGATAAAATTTTATTTAACAGCGTAGCAAAACTACAGTTAGAGCTAGTAGACCCTTTAATTTATGCAGGAAATTACCAGGATGTTATTCGCATAGAAATGACGCCATCTGCAGTCTCTGGTGGCGTGCGGTAAACCATTAATTATTAAACATAAACATATATCACATGGAAAAGGAATATAACAATGAAAAAGTTAATCGTATTATCAGCAATCGCAGCACTTACATCAGGTGCAGCACTAGCAGACAGCATAAACTTAGGTGCGGCTGTACAGTCTGTGTGTGGAGTTAGCAACACGGATACTGTTAAATATTTTCCAGCTTTAGCGCTCGGTAATAGTGCTACTGTTAATTTTGATCTTCAGTGTAATGATGTTGACGGCGCAACAATATCGCTAACAACTTCTGAAGGGCATTTACAAAATTCAGATAATGAAGATATGGGCGTTGGTTATACTGCAGCATTAAGTGCAGGTCCATTTGCGTTTACTTTAACTGCAGATGATGGTGCAAATGATCAGTCAGCATCTCAAAGCCAAGCAGGCACAGCTGCACTTGCTGCAGGTGGTCTAGCGGGGACAATTTTAGTTACTGTTACACAAACACCTACATGGTCAGGGACGTATGCGGATACGCTTACACTAGGTATAACAGCTAATTAATTCGTCACTTTAAAAGGCAGTTATTAACTGCCTTTTTATTATTTAGAGGGAATTTTATGCGTTTATTTATAATTTTTATTTTATTTACAGCTTCTTACTCGGCATTGTCTTTTCAAGTACAACCTATGGTTGCAGAGGTACAACCTATGGGGAGCCAATCGCAACAAACAATACGCATAGCAAATACATCAGTAAATCCTTTAACTATTGAAATTACAGCATATGATTTATTAATAACGGATCAAGGAGATGAGTCGTTACGTGAAAATGAAGATGACTTTTTAATTATACCTATGACAACTATTATTCCTGCAGGAAAAAGCCAGTCAGTTATTGTTAGGTATATTGGTGAGCCTGTACTTTCCGCTTCAAAAGCTTATCGTTTAATGATTGATCAAGTAAAAGTTAATTTACAAGATGATAATACATCAGGTGTTGGTATGAGCTTGAGCTTTAGAACGTTACTTAATGTGGTTCCGCAAGGAGCAGAAGCCAAGTTAATGATTAAAAGTAAAGCACAAGCAGCAACTGGTGAGTGGAAAGTATTATTAGAAAATACCGGCAATAAATATATTCGCTTATCGCAAGCACAGTGGGTAATTAAGGGTAATAATGAAAAATTTGTGCTTGAAGGAGAAAGCTTAAGTAAAGCGTTAAGTGGAAAGCTGCTTTTACCTAACTCAAGTCGAGAAGTAACAATAAAAATACCAGCGCAATTTAATGCAGAGCAAAGTGAGTTGGAGGTGCTGTTTTAATGTGTAGGCTGCTGAATTATTACTTATTATTATTTGTAATGTTAGCTTTGCCCGCCTACGCTTTAGAAGTAACGCCCATGGTAGTTACTTTTTCACCAAATGGCGTGTCAAATGGTGCATCTAGTTTAATACATAACCAGTTACCACGTGATATTGCCTTTGATATACAGGTATACGAAATTCAATTTACACAAGATGAACCACAATTAGTGCCGTTAGAAGATTCGCCATTGTGGGTGTTTCCGCCGTCATTATTGCTACAAGCAGGGCAAAGTCAGCGTATTCAATTTAGATGGCTAGATAAAGTACTGCCAACCACAGATAAAAGTTACCAAGTTAGCTTGATTGAGCAACCATTAAACGCTCATTTAGCAGACAAAACATCGCAATTGACCATGCTGCTTAATGTGAACTTAATTGTGCATGTAGATCAACCACAGTTAACAGCAGATTTAGCCATTGGAGAGTCTCATATTGAGGGAACAGACATTATGGTAAATATAATAAATAAAGGCCCAGGTGCGAGTCGATTAAGTGATTATGAGATCAAGTTAACTGATGAAAGTTCTGGAGTATTAATAGAGCGCATTTTAAAGCAGCAATTAAAGGCACAAGGGTATGACGTGTTTTTTGCACCTAATAGTAGCCACTATATAAAAATACCTAAACCAAAATCGATAAAAGAGGATAGTTTTAAAAGCTTACGCTTAGAATTGATGAGGTAATAAATATGCGTATATTTATTTGTTTATTATTAATTGTATTCACTCAAGTAAGCCTAGCAAAAATAAATCCATCTAACCGAACCATTGAGCTAAGTGTTGAGGCTGAGCTTAATAAAACAGATATTGGCAGAGTAACACTTGCTGTGGAGCCAGGTGATAATTTATTACTTAAGTGGAACGAAGTTGAAACAGTATTAAAGGAAGTGTTATACCCTGAAGGCCTTGCCATATTAAAAGCTAAGGTTGTTGATGGTTTGCTTAGCAAGCAAGCATTAGAAAAGTTTGGCTTTGTGGTTAACTTTGACCTAAGCGATTTTAGTTTAAAAATAAATGCCCCTCTTAATTTAACCCGCCCGCAAACATTAAGTTTAAAATCAGACTCTAGGCGACTAAAAGCTTCAGAAGTGGCTAATTTAAGTGGCTTTGTTAACCTGTATTCTAGCTACTTATATCAACAAAATAACAATACAGATACGACAGACAAACAGCTAGCCTTTCGTGCTGAAATGGTGATGAATTGGGGGGGCTGGGTAGTAGAAAATGAACTTGAGTATTTATCAGATGTTGAGGCAACATCATCAAATGTTAAACGTTTAGGCACACGCTTAGTGCATGACTTACCGTTAAAAGGCATGCGTGTATCAATAGGCGATAACTACAGCTCAGGAAGTTACTTTCAATCTACATCACGTATTTTGGGAATTTCGCTTGCTCATGACTTCTCGCTAGTATCCGATAGGCCAATAAGACCCAGTGCCTCTAGAAGCTTTACTTTAGAAAGCCCATCTTCTGTAGAAGTATTGGTTGACGATAGGATTGTAAAGCGATTAAATTTAACTGCAGGCATATATTCATTAGATGATATACCGTTGAATGAGGGAAGTAATAATATAAGTTTGCGGATCACTGATATTGCAGGGGTAGTACGATACGTTAATTTTGATGTAACCACGGGCTTAGATTTATTTGCAGAGGGACAGCTAGAATATGAGATTCATATTGGAGTGCCATCGACATTAACCGATCAGCTAAATTACGATAATGACAGCCCATTGATAAGTACCTATCTTGATTATGGGGTATCGCCTAGTTGGACTATTGGCTTTACAGCGCAGGCAGATGAATTTATACAACAAGCAGGCTTTAAAAGTATTTATGCTGCCAATATTGGCCAATTTGCATTTGAAAATGCAGTGAGTTTTGGCGACGAAACAGGACACGCTTACCGATTGGTATATAGTAGCTTTACAGACAGAAGTGAATTACTACAAGATATTAGTTTTGGTTATGAGTACTCTACTGAAAACTTCCGTGCTGTAGGCTATCGACCTGATCTACAAGGTAGTGCTCGACTACGAGAACACTTTATTCAGGCAAACTATAGCTTTTTTAATAGCCCTACTTTACGTACTTCTTTTTTTGCCAACCTATCAAGAGCACATAATGAAGCTCAGTTTGATAAATCAGTAGGGTTAAGTTTATCTGGTGATTTAAGTAACAACCGTTGGCGTTATAGCCTAGGCGCTCAATGGGATGAAATAGCAGATAATGCAGAGTGGGGAATTAGGCTCTCTTTAACCTATAAGTTTAGTAATGATCGACGTTTAAAGTTATCTCACCAATCACGTAGAAACAAAACACGTTTAGAGTATACCCAAGATGCTAATCAACGCTATGTAGGTGCCTTTAGTTTAAGAACGGGAATTGAACATAATGACCAAAATGAAGCATTATTTGACTTAAACACACAATATAATGGCAACCGATTTTTAGCTAGTTTAGACCATGCTAGCTTTTATGAGCAATTAAATGCAAGTTCAGCTTATCATCAAAGTCGGGTTAGTTTTGCATCCAGCGTAGCATTTGCAGAAGATGATTGGGCAATAGGTAAGCCTATATACGACAGCTTTGCTTTAATTAAACCCCACTCGAGCCTAAAAGATAAAAAAATAACCTTGGGCCAATACAAAGATCAATACAGAGCAAACAATGCAGATTTTGATACTATTTTATTACATGATATTAGCTCATACGATAATTCGGCTATTTCAGTAGATGTAGAAGATTTGGAGCCTGGGTATGATATTGGGGCGGGTTTAGTGGTGTTTTTCCCATCTTATCGCAGTGGGTATAGTGTAATGATTGGTACTGCTGCAAATATATCGGTTATCGCCACTTTACTAGATCAACAACAACAGCCGTTAGCATTACAAGTGGGTGTTGCTGTATGTTCAGATAATACTGAAAAACAATATAAGTTTTTTACAAATAAATCGGGTCGTTTTGCATTAACTGGGCTTACCCCTTGTAGCTATGAAGTGACATTAAATAATAGCGAAAAATCGCAATTTATTTTAGATGTAAAAGAAGGTGAGCAACTACAAAGAAAAGGAAAGATTTATGTACACTAAACAAACGGTTACCTTTATTAGCGGCTTAGCTTTATTACTTTTACCTTATATTAGCTACGCACAGTGTGATGCAAGGTTAAATAATATTGACCACTTATTTGATGACTTTGATCAGTACCATGCATTACAAAAAGTAGATGCAAAAAAGCAGCTGCGCATTAATGTAATAAATGACGAACAGTGCCAGCTACATATTATACTAACCAGTGAAAACCAAGCGCAGCTAAAAGGCGCTTTTCAAAGTATTGCTTATCAATTTCGCAGCGATACTCAGCAATTAGTCAGCTCATCAATTAGTCGTTTACAACTAGTAGAGTCAGCGGCTGAAGTTGAACTTTTGATCCCATCGGGTACACCGGTAAAGGCAGGGTTATACACAGATAGATTGCAAATAAAACTTTATGATCAAAATAATCAGCTGCTCGATGAGCGTCAACTTGACATTGAAACAGATATTGCCCCAAGAACCAGCCTGTCGGTGCTTGGTTATAATACTTTTGCAAATATCATTAACTTAGGAGAGTTAATACCTCTGCAAGAATACGCTATGTTACCTAGCCTGCAAGTAGTGACTAATTCAGATGTTCGGCTGCGTGTTAGCTCTGATAATAAAGGTAAGTTAGTGCACAGTATGTATCAGCAACAATATGCGATAGATTATAATTTAGATTTGGCGGGTAATTGGTTAGGATTGAGTCAAGATACAAATAAAACGTTTTCATACGCTGGGCAAACTGTGTTTTTATTGCCACTTAAAATACAGTTAGCTGACTTTAAAGAGCAAGCCGCTGGTGAGTATACAGATACTATAAGGTTTCAAATTAGCCCACTTAACTATTAACTTTGTTTAAGTTTTTTTGACACCATGCAAGTGCTTGCTGCTTATTTTTAACGGCAATTTTTTGATACACTTTATGTAAATGAACTCGCACAGTTGCTTCGCTGATAAACAGGCTATCGGCAATAGCACTGGAGTGCATTCCTGAAAACAGTAAGTTTAAAACTTTAATTTCTTTACAGGTAAGGTTATTCGACTGCAGTGTTGTTTGTTGCTCGCTAGCCAGCATTTGCCTCATCCAACAATCAGTAACTGCGCGAGGAAACCAAAGTTCTCCCTTATTAATCGCTTCTAACCCTTGGTGAAAAAGAGCTTCGTCTGTATTAGCATAAAATAAGCCCTTTAAGTTAGGCCATTCTTTTAATGGAATAACATCACTGTCTTTAGGCACGTCAAAAATAACAAGCCCTTGGTGCTCATTTTTTAACATAAACTGATTAATTAGTTCATAGTTAGTGATAACGTTAAGTGCTTGATAATTTACCAGCAGTATATTGTATTGTGTCGCCACACAAAATAAAGAAGTATACCCGGAAGTATTTAAACACTTTATCTGTTTATTCGTTATATTTTCAATTGCCATAAATTTATTCCATATACTTAAGTATTACTACTATATTCCTAAGTTCAGTTAATATCAATGGTGAAGTAATGTACAAATCGTTTGTTATTTAACTTAAATCGCTTGTTTAATTGTAGTATACGCAATAGGCTCTGTGGGTTTATTTACTTCCTCATTTTAATAATTTAAGGTGAATGGCGTTTTACTGAATAACTATTAGCGAGGAGTTGTGGCGCGGCAGGGTTTTTATTAATAAAATATTAGAAAATGATACATATCATCTTGTTTATATCATATAATTTACATCCAGAGGAAAGATGCTACAACGCATCTTTTTTTATGCCTACAATTTATATTTTATAAAAATATAACGCATAACAAAACCTATACCCTTTGGAGATTATTTTTGAAATTACGCAACCTCTCACCGTTAAGCTTAGCAATTATTGCTGCACTCACTACCTCAGTAAATGCAGAAGAAACCAAAACAACAGCAAAGCAAGACGCATTTGAAAAAATAGAAGTAACCGCTCGTAAACGTACAGAAAGCTTATTTGAGTCTCCAACCGCAATTACATCAATTGGTGCAAACCTCATTGATAAAGCCAATATGAGTAATTTAGAAGATATTGGTAAGTATGTACCTAATTTAAATATTACTCGTTATGGCGTGGGGAACTCTGCACATGCATCTGTGTTTATTCGCGGTATAGGCCTTCAAGATCATGTTATTACTACCGATCCTGGTGTTGGGGTTTACTTAGATGGTGTGTATTTAGGCCGTCAAATGGGGTCAAATTTATCGCTACCGAATGTTGAGCGTGTAGAAGTATTACGTGGCCCTCAAGGTACTTTATATGGCCGTAATACTTTAGGTGGCGCGGTTAATGTAATAACCAAGCAACCAGGTGATGAAGGCATTTTAACAACGACTGCAAAAGTGGGTAGCCGCGGTCGTGTAGCAGGCGATATTTACTTTAATAACGCATTAACTGATGATTTAAGTATGTCGGCAAGTGCGTCATACAAGCAGCGTGATGGGGTGGGTACTGCAGTTAATTTAGCTAACCCAGAAAAGGAAATTGGTGAAGAGCAAGAGTTTAGTGGCCGTGTTGCATTTAAATACCAAGCAACTAGCGACCTTGCATTTACTTTTTCTTTAGATGGCGTTGATAACGAATCGGGCCAATCGCCTTATACAATTGAGCTTACCGCACCACTTGATCCAAATGATCAGAACAATGGCGATTTCCCATTATTAACACCAGAGTTAATTCCGGCAAATCCAGATGATTTAGGCACAACCGTTGCGGGTATTGAATCAACTTCTTACTCAGGTTGGGGTACTTCATTTGCTGCTGATTGGGCAATTAACGACACTTATACAAGTAAGTTTATCTCAAGCTACCGTACCTCTGAGTATGAAGGTGGTTTAGATGATGATGCATCAGCGCTTAATTTATCTGAGTTTCCAGAGCAAGGTGGTGCTGATCAATACTCATTTGAAGTTCAGTTAAACGCAACGTTTGACAACATGGACTTTGTATCTGGCTTATACTTCTTTAATGAAGATGGCTTTACCCGTTCAGAAGACTTTGTATTTAGCCCATACAATACGCCTGACAGTTTTGGCTTCTTCGAAATAAATCAAGAAACCAACTCTTATGCTGCTTACTTTAATGCCGGCTACGATTTAACCGACGATTTAAGCATTGGTGGTGGCCTGCGCTACTCAAAAGATAAAAAAGAAGCGAATGCGATTTTTCCATCTTTTGCCGAACGTAAATATGTATCTGCAGACTTTGATGCTGTGACATGGGATATAAATGCTTCGTACCAGCTTAGTAATAATATGAATGTGTATGGTCAAGTTCAAAAAGGTTACCAAACAGGTGGCTTTCCACCGCGTCCATTTGGCGGGCCTGATCAGTTTTCATCATTTGATGAAACAAAAGCAATTAACTACGAAATTGGCTTAAAAGGCCAAGTACACGAAAATGTATCTATGATGTTGGCTGTATTTGTAACTGACTACACAGATTTAGCGCTGCCATTTTCAGACCCTACTTCGGGCGGTGGTTTTGTAACTATCGTTGAAAATGCTGGTCAATCAAAAGCGCAAGGTATTGAGCTTGAAACAACAGTAGCCATTACTGACGACTTTACTATTCGCAGTGCAGTGGGTTACTTAGATTCAGAAATTAGTGAAGTAGCAGCAGGCGTACAAGGAATTGGTAAAGGCGATTCGCCTGCATTAACACCACGCTGGACTGTGATGATTGCGCCTTCATATTTTATGGATTTAAATAACGGTGGCACTCTGGCTTTTAATGCAAACTACTCGTACCGCAGTGAAATGCAAGGTCAGTCAGTATTTAACTATAGCGAAACAATTGATTCTCGTGAGTTAGTTGGCTTTAATATTTCTTACACTAACCCGTACGGCGATATGGAAGTAACGCTATATGGTGAAAACGTATTAAACGAAGTGTACGATGTAGGACGCCTACAACAAACTGGTTTTGTTGGCGTTATGCGCAGTAATGACCGCAGTGAATTTGGTTTAAAGTTCAAAAAAGACTTCGAGCTGTAAACTAATTTAGCTAACGCATTTAAACAAAAAAGGTAAGCCGCGGCTTACCTTTTTTAATATTAGTAGGGCAAAATTAATCTTTGTTAAGATCTTTACGTGCTTGCTCAATTTCTTCGGCAATTTCACGTGCTTTTTGTTTGGTTTTTTCGGTTAGCTCGCCTGCCGTTTCTTTACTTTTTATCCACGCATCAACAGCAACTTCTTTGCCGTCATCGTACATATCTAAACCCATTGCTTTACTTTGCTGTAATAACTGATTTAGCGACTCGTCATGTTTAATTTCGTGAGTGGTTTCTTTTACTTTAGTCCACGCTTTATCTAGCTCTTGCTGTACTTGAGCACCGGTGTCTTTGGCGTCTTCTTTGATCTCTTTGGCATCTTCACACGCGGTTAATGTAAGTAAAGTACCTAATAATGCTAAACCTGCTAATTTATTCATGTGTAATTTTTCCATCGATATAAAATAATATTTAACACCATTATAAGTAACGAAAATGAACATACCCGTAACAAAACGATTAAATTTTAAATTAATGGATAAAAGTGATTGCCCTAAGCTGTTTAAATTGGCTCAATACTTGGGTGTAACTACGGTTTATTGAGCCCCGAGCATTAAGCTCGGGAGTTATTAGAATTAGCCTATTGCGGGTATTAATCCGGCCATTTGTAGGCCTTGGGCACTAATAATAGTTAAACCGCATAATGCTGCAATGGCTAAGCCAATATTACCGCTGCGTACTTTATAACCTGTGTTCTGTGTACTTTTACGTTGCTTATAAACCATAGCTACAGGTAAAAAAACGGCCAAAATCACTAAGGCAATCGCTGCGTAGCCAAGCGCCATAATAAACCCTTGCGGATAAAATATGGCAAAACCAAGAGGAGGTATAAAGGTAATTAATGCCGTTTTAATTCGATCCGCTTTTGTATCTGCTTTTTTGAAAGTGTCGGCAAAAAAGTCAAACAAGCCTAAACTTACACCCAAAAATGAAGTGGCCAATGCAAGATCAGCAAATAACTTAACGGCAGTGGCAACGTTTGGGTTGTGCGCAATGCTCGCCATGCTTTGTACAAAGCCACTTAAACCTTGGCTATTGAGCAAATCATTTTGACTCATAATACCCTGGCTTAATATTTGCCAAAAAATATAAATACCTAACGGTAGCGTTGCACCCGCTATCATTACTTTACGCAGTGTTTTTATGTCTAATCCTACGTATTTAACAATTGAAGGAATAGAGCCATGAAAGCCAAATGAGGTAAATACCACCGGAATAGCCGAGAGTATTAAGCCTTGCTCTACTGGCATTTCAAGTAAATGTTGGCCATGTACATAAGGCGTTAACATATAAAACAGGCTGGCAAGTACCACAATTTTTATTGAAAACAGCACTCTATTAAATTTATCGACCTTACTGGTACCCAGAGTTACGACACCAGCAATTAAAACCGCCAGTAAAACAGAGGCCAGTTGCGGTGCAATACTCACGTTAAACCCCGTGTTTATGCGATCTTGAAGTTGTGCACCGCCACCAGCAATATAAGCTGCACACAAAGCGTAAAATAAAAATATCACCGAAAAGTTAGCTACATATTGCCCACGTTTGCCAAGCCAAAGTTTAGCTAAGGTATTTAGCGTCGCATCGCGAGGAGCATACTGATGGAGCTCAAGCATTAGCAGTGCAGTATAGGTCATTAATAACCAACAACCGACAATTAGTGTTAATGCAGTACTAAATCCTAGCCCGGCAGACGCAATCGGTAAGGCCAGCATACCTGCACCTATGGTAGTACCTGCAACAATTAACATGCTACCTATTGTTTTATTTTTAAGCACTTAGTGATCCTGATCAATCTTGAGAGGTACGCAAGATATAACTAGTTAACCAAAACTTAAATAGTTTTGTTATAAAAGAAATAAAATAAAGTGTAATCTTCTATTTACAACTGTAATTTAAATGCGTCTTTTATTAATGTTAACTATTAAAATAGTGCTTTAAGCGTATATTTTATTTGAAGTTTATTTGAGTTTTATTGTTAATAGCGAAGGAGCGGCATGTGCCAATTAAAGTATTGTACTTTATAATGGTTCTTATATGGTCAACCACACCATAAGGTATAGTGTGGAGCAGCGATACAGTATCGCCAACATTAGTGGTTTTATTACGCATGCTGGTAGGGCTTACTTTAGGTGCTGTAATTATAGCTATTACGCGCATTAGGGTGCCGTGGAATAAAAATGCCTACTTACTTTATTTTACTCTAGCATAGGTATTTTTGGCGGCATGTTACTTAGTTATATGGCGGCTAAAACAGTGCCCTCAGGCATTATTTCATTAATGTTTGGCTTAGCGCCTATTTTATCGGGCTTACTTGCCCAGCAACTCCTTAACGAGCCTAAGTTTAGTGCAATTAAGCTAATCGCACTTGCATGTGCCCTAATCGGATTATATTTTGTCAGCTATAACCAAATTAAGCACTCGCAAACTCAGGGGCTTGGTTTGTTATATGTGTTTATAGCGGTGTGTTTTTTTAGTTTAAGTGGAGTGATGATCAAGCGGGTTAAAATTGCTATTCATCCTATGGCAACTACATTTGGTGCTCTGGTGTTTGTAACACCTTTATTTTTTATTGCTTGGTTGCTGCTAGACGGTGAATTAAATATACAAAATTGGAGTGCTAAATCAATATGGGCTATTGGTTATTTAGGAGTATTTGGCTCATTGTTAGGAGCGCTGGCGTATTTTCATGTATTACAAAACTTAAATGCCAGTACTGTTGCACTTACCACGCTTATTACCCCAAGTTTTGCATTAGGGCTTGGCGCATGGCTTAATAATGAACCGCTTAGCAAGGAGCTTATTAGTGGTGCGGTTATTATTTTACTAAGCTTAGGTGTGTTTCAGTTTGGCGAGCAAATAGTTAATCGAAATAAGCAAAAAATATGATGTTAAAGCATCATATTTTCGCTATTTGAATTACTAATCTACGGTTTTTGTTGCGCCCTAAAATAGTATCGTTAGTGTCTACAAAACGTTTTTCACCTAACCCATCGGTATGCACTTTAGTTTCATCAACACCTAAACTAATCATATAATCTTTAATTGCTTTAGCGCGTGTTTTAGAAAGGTCTAGGTTATTCCATCGACCGCCATAGCTATCGGTATAAGACGCTATATTAATTGACTCAATACTTGGATCATTTTTTAAGTATTCAGCAATTTTATCTAAACGCTGCTGCGAAGATTTAGTTAATTTACTGCTGTTAGACTGATAGTTCATTACCGTAAACGAAATATCTTCAAAGCTATATGGCAATAATTCATCGCGGCATTGTAAAAAGGCCCAATAGGCTTGTTTAAAATTAACCCCCGACATGCCTACGGCAATTTTATCGGCACTATTTTGCCAGTCTTGATAATAAAAAGTAGGCTGATTACCTTTTTCAAGTTCGGTGAGCATTTCCCATGCGGTTTTATTACCCAGTTCGCCGTCAAACTTTTTAAGTAACTTCATGTCAGCTATATCGCGAACTGGCGTACCGGCACGCCATGCTGGTGGCACTGCTTTTAAGCCCGCAATAGCGTAATTATCAGGGCGAACAACCATATCTAAATTAAAAGTAAGGTCTTTGTTTTTACTTGCATTAACATTAAATATGGCTTCGCCATAATATGGAACTTCATGATTTAACTGGCATTGTAAACGAGTGGTTTTAACTACTTGCCAATTAGAGTTGTCTTGATCGGCAATGTATTGGCGCATAGCACCATAGCTGCTATAACTGCAAAGTGCGCTGGTAATACCAAGGCTAATAAATAACAACTTAAACTTCATCGGGAATTCTCCAGTAAATCAGTATTGCCAATAATTTGGCAAAATACCGTGTAATAGCACTTAATAGTAAACAATACTGAGTAAGCTCTAACTGTAAAGCAAATTGCATGCCTATAGTTTTAGCTGTAATTAATCAATAAATCCCCTAGCCGAAAGGCCCTCAATTTTGACATAATAGATGGCTTACACCTACAAACCAAGAAGACTATGGCAAATACTGAGCAAACACTTTTCGCAAAACGCTTTCGCGGCTTTTTTCCAGTGGTAATTGATGTTGAAACTGGCGGGTTTAATAAAGATACCGACGCTTTATTAGAAATTGCAGTATCTGTTTTAAAAATGGATGACGAAGGATTGCTTAGCATAGATCACACGGTGCACTTTCATGTAGAACCGTTTGCAGACGCTAACATTGAACAAGCAGCCATTGAGTTCAATGGTATTGATCCATTTTCAGCACTGCGCGGTGCCGTGCCTGAAGAGCATGCAATTAAAGAAATTTGCAAAGTTGTGCGCAAAGCGCAAAAAGCAGCAGGCTGCCAACGTTCAGTTGTGGTTGCGCATAATGCAGCATTCGATCATGGTTTTTTAAATGCAGCAATAGAGCGCAATAATATAAAGCGCACGCCGTTCCATCCATTTGTAAGTTTTGATACTACATCGTTAGCAGGGCTTGCTTTAGGGCAAACTGTACTTGCCAAAGCATGTAGAGCAGCGGGTATTGAATTTGATAATAGCCAAGCACACTCAGCACTTTACGATACAGAGCGTACCGCTGAGCTTTATTGTTTAATAGTGAATCGCTGGCAACAACTAGGCGGTTGGCCACTAGCGCCATTAGAAAACACCGATACTGAGTTACAAGTAGATGATAGTGATAGCGATGATGCTAAAACGTCTGAGTAATTTTACCTTCGCTTAGTTTGACTAAATGTAACATTCTACTTGGGTTGTTTGTATAGTTTTGCCCGTTTAATGAACAATAGTGCCTAGTAAGTAAAAATAAAGCATCGAAGGGCCTTGAGTATCAGCATGTTACTCGGTTATACTAGCCGTACGCTCTGAATGAGTTACTAATTCAGGGGCTGATTAGGATTCGACGGAATTCAAGAAGCCCAAGGTGCATGTCGAGGTGCGGTTTGCCTCGTTAAACAGCCGCAACCTAAAGTAATCGCAAACGACGATAACTACTCTCTAGCGGCTTAGGCCAGCTAGCGCTCCTTCTATGTATTCTTGTGGACTAGATTTTGGAGTGTCACCCTAACACCTGATCGCGATGGAAACCCTGGCCGGGGTTGAAGCGTTAAAACTAAGCGGCCTCGCCTTTATTTACCGTGTTTGTCCGGGACTTAAGGGTTAATTAAATGACAATACTAAGCATGTAGTACCGACGGTCGAGGCTTTTCGGACGGGGGTTCAAATCCCCCCAGCTCCACCAATTAAGGTTTTTAGATACGTTGCTAAGAACCGTAAAAGACCCGCAACGCTAGTTAATTCGAGCCTTGCGGGTTTTTTTATGCCTATCGTTTAACCATTAGTGACCGTTTAAAACTTGTAACAACCGCGATTTGTTGTAACACTAAACGTAACAACTGGAAAATTACATAGGGATCGTTGTTACAAATGGCTATTCACAAACTTAATGCAAAGCAGGTCGAGGCAGCTAAACCAGAGGCTAAAGAATATAACCTTACTGATGGTGGCGGCTTAACATTACGAATAAAACCCAGTGGTGGTAAGTTTTGGTTATACAACTACACAGCGCCCATTACAAAAAAACGTAAAAATATGGGGCTTGGCTCATACCCTGATATTAGCCTTGCTAAAGCCCGCGACCGTCATAAAAAATATAAAGCATTAGTGCTTGATAATATCGACCCTATCCACCAGCGCCAGCTAGATGAAAAGCAAGCACAAGAAACCCACTTACAAACATTTAAAGCAGTTGCTTTGATGTGGTACGAAAAAAAGAAAACAGAAATAAAACCACAAACAGCGCAAGCGGCTTTAAATTTATTAACTAACCATGCTTTTCCTGCATTTGGTAATGAGCCAATAAGCCAATTAAAAGCGTTTCAAGTAATAGAGTTAGTGCGCCCCATAGAGGCTAAGGGCAGCTTAGAAACAGTTAAGCGAGTATGTCAGCGTATAAATGAAGTAATGGTGCATGCGGTTAACTGTGGGCTTATTGAGGCTAATCCACTTACAAACATTCGACAAGCATTTCAAGCACCGAAAAAAACAGCTATGCCGTCTATTAACCCTGATAGGCTACCCGAGCTAATGAGCGCGTTAAATCGCGCCAGTATCAAGCTGCCAACACGTTGTTTAATAGAATGGCAGTTACACACCATGACGCGCCCAAATGAGGCTGCAACGGCTAAATGGCAAGATATAGACTTTAATACAGGCGTTTGGATTATCCCCGCAGAGCAAATGAAAAAGGGCATTGAACAACGTATACCGCTAACCCCGCAAACACTCGCTTTACTTGATGTAATGAAACCTATTAGTCAGCATCGCGAATATGTATTTCCAGCGGATAGAGACCCGCGCAGCCATGCCAACGTGCAAACAGCAAATGCTGCAATCAAACGGATGGGTTTTAAAGGTGAGTTGGTGGCGCACGGTTTACGCTCACTAGCTAGTACAACGTTAAACGCACAAGGATTTGATCCTGATGTAATAGAGGCGGCTTTAGCACATGTAGATACAAACGAAGTAAGGCGAGCTTATAACCGAACAGACTATTTTGAGCGCAGAAAAAAAATGATGTGCTGGTGGTCTGAACACATTGAAAGTGCAGCGCAGGGCAGTAGTTCATTAGCAGGAATTAAGGGATTAAAGGTGGTTTGATATGGAGAATGATATTAAAGAAATAGAAAAAGTAACTAAGGTTAAAATTAATTCACCTGAACTCAAAGAGATTACTTCCAATATATCTCAAGAGGCTAGATATTTGCTGGGCTTACACGGTTCTTATGTTGAAATTAAATATAAAAATTCGAATGCAATCGAAAGAATTCCAGCACATCGTTTCGTAGAAAAAGCAATTCAATATGCTAAAGATAGTGGAGATGAGTCACTATTAGATAAAGTTTTCGACCTTGGTTTAGATGAGATACTTAATAAGACTGAACTTAAAAGAGATTACTCAGGTTATAGAAACAAAACTCATAAAAATAAGGGGGGAAGACCTAAAGAATCTTCATTAATAGAAAGGCGTTTATGTTATTGGACTAAAATTCAAGAGCATAGAAATCAGGGGGTAACACTGGCTTTAGCCATAGAAGCAGTGGCACTTGAAATAAAATGCACGCCTGATTATTTAGAGGGGCAATATAAAGCCCAGCAAAAAGAAAATTTAAAAGTAAAAAAACTAAAAGAAAAAAAGGCAAAAGAAGCCAATCGTTATATGAAGATCGGCAATTCAAGTTTTATTTCAGATAAAGGGATTGCTGAGTTTGTAAATGATGAGCTAGAAACAAGTAGCGATATTGCATTGGCAGTTAAAAATGTTAGTAAAAAAATAAAACAAGACGAAAAAGTATGCCTTAATGCATATAAAAAATATTTTGTAAAGGGTGATAACTTAACCTCCTAGTTATCACCCTTACTCAATCTAATCAAAACCTCCACAATTAAGTCTCAACCAATAACGCAATTAGAGGCTTTTTAATGATCACTAACTTAAATTTAATCCGTAAATCACAAGTCCAAGAACGCTATGCATGCGGCAAAACTCTTTGCCAGAATAAAATCAATGAGGGCTTGATCCCACCACCTTTAAAACTAGGTAGCCGAGGCGTTGCTTTTTACGAGCAAGAAATAAACGCAACACTTGCCGTTACCATAGCAGGCTACACTGATGAGCAAATTAAACAGTTTGTTCATGATCTAGTAGCAAAGCGCAAAGACCTACTTAAACAATACACCCACCTGGAAGCAGCTAATGATTAATTTAAATAGACTACCAACACCGATTACATTAGAAGATTTAGAGAAATTAGCACCAGTCGCTTTTGAGGAATTAGTTAGAATGAACATTATTCACCGCTCAATAGTACTTGCTTGGCTTAATGGGCGTTCAACAAGCCCTGTTGGTAAAGGTTATGCAGATGTTGAAATTGATAAAGAAGATGCAAAGCATAGCTATCTTAAAATGAAGTGCTTTATTGATTATCAAAGTAAGCGTGAAGTAGGGAGAAAAGTATCTCACTCAATGTCTTAGCACAGCGGTTCGACTTTTTTAATGACCGAGACTCACAGCGAGAGCAAGTAAAACGAAGGGTAAAAAAGGAAAGAGAGGATAGGGCAAAAAAGAATCTCATTAAAACTCTTGAGCAACTTGGTCTTGAGCAGGTTAAAACCATTATTGTGACCGAGTATTTTAAAATTACAGGCGCGGCTAATGACCCTATCTTTGAAAAAGAAAAGCCGACTAAAAAATAACTATTTAATCAGCTTAAACACTTTTTGATATATAACTTAAAGCTGGTGGTTAGGTCTCCAAACTTTCACCTCCAGCACAATTAAGAGTATAAATTATTATGAAATTTTTAACAGCTAAAAGCCACAATGTAACTAGAGCATTTAGTTATATCAATTGGCATGAATTATCACTTAAAGTCACAATGCCAAACGATTTAGGCGAACTGACATACACACAAGCAAAGGCTAAAAGTCCAATTATTGCGGCTACAGATGCGCCCGACAAGCAAAAAGAAACAATCTTACAGCATGATAACTTTACACTGTTACGCCTTGATCTTGATGATACCGACTTAGATATAGACAGCATAGCCGACACGCTCGAGGGTATGGGTATTGAGTCGTATATCATACACACGACAGCAAGCCACCAGCAGGACGGCAAAGGCGAACGCTACAGAGTTTATATAGAACTAGCCGTTTCTTTTACTTACAAGGTATGGGCGCTGGTGGAAAGCTATCTAAGCTATGTATTTATGGCGGACGATTGCGCCACAAGACCCCAGCAAATAATGTATTTACCTGTGCGCTTTGATGGTGATTGCTACGAGTACAAGATAGGGAAAGGCGAACCGCTGAACGTTACAAACTCGCAAATACTAACAGATGCTAAAGCGTTTGAAGTTGAACAGGCAAAGCAACAAGCCGAGCAACTAGAAGCGGCTAAAACAGCTCCAATTAAGCCCACGTATAAGCAAAATCTAGTCGGGAAACAAATATCCATAATTAACCTAGTTAATAACGCTTACTCTTGGCATGAGTTGCTTTTAAATTATGGTTATAAGATGCAAGGTAAAGCCTACTTACCACCAGAAGCCACCAGCAAGAGCGCAGGCGTATATATTTTAACAAGTCATACAGATGGTAAAGAACGTTATTATTCACACCATGAAAGCGATCCCTGCGCCACAGGGCAATGCTTAGATATGTTTGATTTTATCGCTATACGGGAATATAGCGGGGATTATAAACGCGCACTAAAGGATATTGCACAAACACACTTTAAAGCTATTCATAAGCACAACCAGCAAGAATACTTTACGCATTTACACAATGAAAGTGTAAACAAGTTTTTTGCAGGGGGTGAAAAATGAGTTTACCAGCAGTTACTAATCTACCTGTAGAGGTGGAAAAAACAACAGCCGAAAAAACGCCAAAGTTAAGCCCTAAATTCCCAGATATAAAAATCAGTGAGGACGGCAAAGGGCGCACATTAAACACAGCCGCCAACCTAACAGAGCTGGGCAATTTTTACGGGATAGAGTTTGCCTTTAATACGATGATCTTTGAGCCTGAGTTATTAAAAGGTACTAAATCATTAAATAATAGCTTTGAAGAAGTTAGAAGCAATTTAATAAGCGCAGCGGTTAAGCATGATCTACCTAAGACGGCAATTGAGGATCACTTAATAGCTATTAGCCACAGTAACAAGTTTCATCCAGTAAAATTTTACTTAAACAAAGGTGAATGGGACGGCATAGAGCGCGTTAACAAGGTTATAGCGTGTTTAAATGCTAAAGATGAACAGTTAGCCTCCTCTATTATGAAACACTGGCTGGTGGCGTGTGTTGCATGTATTTATGAGGAGACATTCAAAAGTAAATTAGTGCCTGTTTTACAAGGTGGTCAATCCTTTAGAAAAACCGCCTTTGTTGAGCGTATCGCAGCAGTAATGCCATACGCTTTTTTAGAGGGCGCAGAGCTAAACCCAGATAACAAAGACAGTATTTTGTCTAACATACGATCATGGATTGTTGAGCTTGGCGAGCTTGAACGCACAAGTAAAAACTCACAAGGCAGCTTAAAGGCATTTATTACAAAGTCTATTGATACAGTGCGCCCACCATACGCCAGAAGCGATATAAAGAAACCGCGCCAAACGTGTTTTATTGCAACAGTGAATGAGCGCGACTTTTTAAAAGACGATACTGGCTCAAGTCGCTTTGCAGTGCTTGAACTAGAAAAGGCGATTGATATGGACACTTTGAACAGTTTACTAGGTTGGACGTTTGACGGTACAGGCTCAATTAAACAAACCGATCCCGACAAGCTTCACCAGTTTTGGCTTGAGGTTAAAAAGTTATACTTGGACGGTTATGGTTGGGTGCTCAGTGATGAAACACAAGAAAAAGCCCTATCTACTAATGATAACTTTCAAGATAAAGGCTTTGCTTATAATCACATAGTTGATAACTATATCGCGCCAGAGAGTAAAATTGATTTGCCGCAGTATATAGAACGCCCAACGTGTATAAATGGCTGGTTTACCGCTGGCGAGTTAATAGCAGAAGATAAAAAGCTGCAATCAAACCATAGTGGTATGTTGGGTAAAGCTTTAAAGCGCTTGGCTAAAGAGGGTTTGATTACTTCTAAAAAAGCCAGAGCGAACAGCACAGCTTATAAGATACCTATAAAAATCACACCAGCGGCAAACGATGACGGTTTAGAGGATTATTTTTAGCCGCTTCTATCGTTTTTAAATGGTTATGGTTAAGTAATGGTTAGGTAGATTTTATTTTACCTAACCACCCCGAAACCCTTTGTTTATAGGGTGTTCACTCGTTTTTGGTTAGGTGGTTAAGTAAAAACACTAACTTTGATTTTTTTATAGGTTTAATAGTATAGGGATAGCAAACAACAAGCAGCGGCTAAAATCCTAAAGGTGGGTAAAGTCACTTAACCACCTAACCATTATAAGCTGAAAGCCTTGCTATTAAGGGTTTGTAGGCTGGTTAGCTTGTTTTTGTTGCACTTAACCACACCTAACCACTTAACCAAAACAATCTATTTTTAATATTTTCGGACACCTAAAAAGGTTATAATGTAGTGATAGAAATTATAAACAAATAATTCCTTATGTTTGAATCAAAAGAGTCCTTATAGGACTCTTTTTATATCTGCTACTTTTTACAGTTTGATTTTATAAAGCTATTACCTAAGCCTTGGGCTTTTTCGACTCGTGTATTTTTTTCACATTGTTAGATTTCCATTATCTATAGTTTTAAATATCAAAAGAGTTAAAACAAGAAGCGGCTAAAATTGACCTAACTACTTAATAAAGTGTACTCGAAGTCACACCCTGAAAGGTTTTTAGCGTGAGTTAGCTACTTGTTTACTTACCCAACCTGCTTAAACAGCTTAACCACTCATGCTATAATAAAGTCATTATATTGTAAGGGTTATCTATGGCGCACATCGAGTACCACCAGCATACCGAAAAGCTAACGCTTAAACAAAGCGCCTTCATTAAAGAATATTTATTAAACGGTGGGAATGCGACACAGGCAGCAATTAAAGCTGGTTATAGTACCAAGACGGCTCAAGCTATTGGCGCTGAGAACCTTACAAAACCTGTCATTCAAAAAGCCATAAAAATCCACCAGCAGCAAGCGCATAATGAATTTATATGGTCTAAAACTAAAAAGCTGGTGGCGTTACAGTCCATCATTGAAACGGCTATGACTGAACACCAAGAAAAGGGAGTGTTAAACGCAACGGCAGCCATTGCCGCTATAAAAGCCCATAACGAGATGCAAGGCGATAACGCACCGCTCGAGACTAACACCAGTATAAAAGTATCTGCCACACTAGCAGAGCGTTTAACGGCAGGGTCTAAGCGGTAATATTGTTAAAACTTGATATTGTTAGCAAAAGTTAGCACTCAGAACCTAAATTACCCTAGTAAAACTCAACGTATAAAAGGTGAGTGGAGTATCAATAATGGCAGCAGGTAAAAAGACAGGAGGGTACAAAGCAGGAGCACCTAACAAGCTTACGTTTGATACTCGCAGCTATTAGTAAATGCTTTAGCTAATGAGTTTGAGCACCCTCGTTTTTATCACTTTATTTATTTTTCAATTAATTATCAATTATTACAGCTGTTCCAGAGGCAACAATAAATAACATGCCAGATTTACCACCTCCTGAAATTTCGCTATAGTCTAAATCAACTCCTATTACTGCGTTTGCTCCAATTGAGGCTGCTTCTTTTCGAAGCTCAGCAAGTGCTGTTTTTCTCGCATCTCTTAGTGTGCTTTGAATGCTATCGCTGCGCCCTCCAAAAACATCAGTAAAACTTGCAAAAATATCTTTAAAAATATTCATTCCGTAAACACATTCAGCAGTAATTATATCAATACGTTTAGTAATATTAAAATTTGGGGCAGTTTCAGTTGTTAACAATATACCACTTTGCATAATAGACTTTATTTTTTCTTGTTCAGCTTTATTTCTTTTAGATTCTTCAAGCTGTTCTTTTGTTTTACTGCCAATAATACCGTACTGTCTTGCAAGGGATATATCTTTAGCATCTTCTATGGCTTTCGCATAGCTTTCATCTACAGTTGTTAAGTAGTTACCGTAGGTATATAAGTCACACCCTAATTTAGAGCTTTGAGTCCTTAAACCACATAACCCATAGTTTTTTGAATTTAAAGTTAGAATAGGGATTGATAGTTTTACCTCATTATTTAAATGGTCATTAAACTTAATTTCAGTAAAATCATTTATAAAATCATCACATTCCCTTATGTAATAATTTCTGAATAAGTCGGACTGGTTAGCTGGAATAGTTAAATTACAAAGGTATTTATTTTGATACCATAAAGTAGCTAATGTATTGCTACCTTCTATTCTTGAGCTAAAGGATAACCCACCAATATCATAAAGGTGTCCAGTTAAGTTATTTTTTACTCCTTTTTCAGAAATACTCCAATCCGAGTTTTTTTTATCGGATTCAGTTTTATTTTTTTTAGAAAAAAACATATCTTTCCTTAGGTTTATTTATAATCAATTAAGTTAATACATACAATGACAAATATTTTCTTGTTTAGCAATTTACATGACAAAGTGATTCATTGTATCTATTTAGTAGTAGAAGTATTTATTGATCTACAAACGATTCTTGTAGGTCAATTATTAAATGTTGAATATAAAAATCTCATACACTAAAACCAGTTCAGTGGGAAAGAGCGAATTTGAACCCACGCAAAAGCAGGAAGTAACAACAATAGTAACAACTACCTCTTGTTTTTGTCTGTATTCCCTTTTGAATCAGTGTATTGCATTGTTGATTAAGACTCCCCCAGCTCCACCATTTCAAAGAACTAAGACGCCAATAGGCGTCTTTTTTTTGCCTTAAATTCCCCATATAGCTCACTTTCCGCTAGGTTACGATTCCAAGTAGGATTATTAATGAACAGTGACATCCAGATTTTAAAGTAGTACATTTGGTAGTACTACTTCAGTTAAAGTAAATCGGGTACTACTTTATGGCAAAAACAAAACCACTAACCAATACGGAAGTTAAGCAAGCCAAAGGAAAAGAGAAAGTATATAAACTATCTGATGGCGACGGCTTACAACTTAGAGTTAAACCTAACGGCAATAAATCTTGGTTGCTGGACTATTACAAACCTTACACAAAAAAGCGGACCAGTATTGGTTTAGGAGGGTACCCAGCTATATCTTTAGCTGATGCCCGTAAATTAAAATCAAAATTTAGAGAGTTACTGGCTAAAGACATCGATCCGAAAGAGTATAAAGATGATCATGAGCGTATACAGTTAGAGGCAGTATCAAATACCTTTAATCATGTTGCTACTAATTGGTTTGAAATCAAGAAAACACAAGTAAGTGAAAACTATGGTATTGATTTATGGCGCTCGCTAGAAAATCACTTATTTCCTGAGCTAGGAAAGCTACCTATAAGCAAAGTAACGGCACCAAAAGTTATAGAAGTAATAAAGCCTTTAGCTGCAAAGGGCAGTTTAGAAACAGTTAAGCGCTTATGCCAAAGGTTAAATGAAATAATGACCTATGCTGTCAATACAGGGTTAATACATGCTAACCCTTTATCAGGCCTAAGAGCGGCTTTTCAAAAGCCAATCAAAGAAAACATGCCTACTATCCTACCTGAAGAACTCCCAGAGCTGATGAAGGATCTTAGCTATGCGAGTATTAAGCTTGTTACTCGTCTTTTAATCGAGTGGCAGCTACACACCATGGTTAGACCAAGCGAAGCTGCCGGTGCAACATGGCGAGAAATTAATTTTGAAAATAGGGTGTGGGAGATTCCAGCTGCTCGAATGAAGATGAAGCGAGGGCATACCGTTCCACTAACAGATCAGACAATAGAGATTCTAAATAGGTTAAAGCCTATCAGTGGTCATCGAGAGCATATATTTCCTGGGGATAGAAACCCTCGAACTCATCTTAATGAGCAAACAGCTAACATGGCTTTAAAGCGCATGGGGTATGAAAATCGTTTAGTAGCACATGGATTGAGATCTATCGCAAGTACTGCATTAAATCAGCATGGCTTTGAAGGTGATGTAGTTGAAGCAGCGCTAGCACATGTTGATAAAAATGAGGTAAGGCGAGCATATAACCGTGCAGATTACTTAGAGCGTAGACGAGTAATGATGAGCTGGTGGTCTGAATATATTGAGCTAGCTAAGCAAGGCAAGGTAGGGCGCTCTAATACCACCTTAAAAATAGTTGGTTGAGGTTATTATGGATAATAAAGAAATGAATATGGGAAATGATTTTAAAAATGACTTTTTTACCAAAGAGCAGCTACAGTCGTTAATTAATATACCGATTCATGACGTTATAAATGATCTTGATACTTATATTTATTATGAAGGCATAGTAAGTGAAATTCCATTTGATGAAGATCCCATAAAAGCCTATGTAATCGGGTTTATTAAACAGACCAAAGAGCCTGCTACCTCCTTAAATAAGCCAGGGGATAAGCCTATATTTGCTTTCTCTTATGAATGTGGAGATTACTGTTCTCGACCTGACTTAAAAGGTATTGAGCATTTAGAAATAAGTAACGGTTATGATAGGCAAGTTTATTTTAATTACTCAGAATTTATTGAATTTTGTGCAAAGCTTGGTGTGCCTTTAAAAAGCAATGATAAACCTATCGGTACTCAATCAAACTCTATAGAGAACAATGAAAAACAATCTAGTAATAATGAAGTAAATATCTCAAATCGATACCCACCGGAGCTTCAATTGGCAATAGATGCATACGAACAACTTTGTGAAGGTAAAGATAATTTGCCTTTTAACAAAGAAATAGAGGCTTGGTTAAAAGAAGAAAGTAAACGCCGTGGAATTGAGCATCGAGATGGTCGCATTTTTCAGGGCATTAGCAATGTAAAAGCTGAAAGAATTGCTTCAATTATAAAATCATAATCTAAGTAATAATTAAGGGGGTTACCTAGGTTACCCCCTTAATTAATTAGTTAACCCGTCTAGCCTTACCCCCATGCTAATGGTTTTTAATGTGCCTGAATCGTTTTATAACGTCTAAAGGTAATTAATAATGAACATTAAAAGTTTTTCTAAAATCATCCGCAGACCTGAAGTTTTAAACAAAACAGGCTGGTCCAAATCCACTCTATATAATCGTATAAATGATGGTGTTTTTCCTAAACCAATAAGCTTAGGTGCGCGTGCTGTTGGCTTTGTCGAAAGTGAATGTGACAAAGTAGTCCAAGCAATGATCGCAGGTTACACAGAGCAACAATTAAGAACATTAGTACAAAGTATCATTGGTAAACGTGGCATGAAGGAGTTTAGCAATGATTCGTAAGAATAAATGCTTAGAGCTAGGCTTGCCAGAACCACATTGGAGCCAAAAGGAGACGAGTTATGTGTTAAGTGTGATAAGCCAAGGGCTAACAATAAATACTAATACGGCTCGCTATATTGGAATTGATGACCTGCAAAATGTGGTATATGCACTTAAACGTAAAGGCTACTTATTTACAGTAGAAGATAAGAAGGTCGAATGTCCTTCAACGGGGCGGTTAACAGCATTTCCGATAATGGTTTTATCGATGACAGAAGAGCAGCAAGTGTCGTTTAAAAGTGAAGTTAGTTGCTGATAGGGTTACGACTAAGTGGCTTTTTGATAGTGTGCTGGTGGTGAAATATGAAAGTTAAGCTATCAGCAACTTTTAAGAACAACGTTAATACCGAACTTAAAAAGGTTAGTGTTTACTTACTTTATAGTCTCAGCTTTGGATTTTAATAATGCTTATTAAGCGCTATTTATAGGTTTTTTACCCTAAAAACAAAATAGCAACGGCATTACAGTCTCTTTCACCTTAATTCAAACAGTGATAGTAACAACTAACCTATAGCTAGGTAATTAATAATATCTCTAACTTATTAAGTACTACTATGTCTTATAAAATGAAGACTCGCTTCCTTGAAGTAAATGAGCAAATATTTTGGGTCAATGGAAAGCATAGCGGCATCTATTCAGCTATGGCTAAAAAAATGATTAACCAAGTTGTTGTAATGCTCAATCATCACAGTAAAGTTCATTTAGTACGGTTTGATCTTAGGCTATATGAGTTCACCCAAACTAACCAAGTGATCACTAAATTTAACCGAATTTTATTTAAATGGCTCAAGCGTTCCTATAATTTAAAGCGCATAGGCTTCATTTGGTGCCGTGAAATTGAAACAGCTAAGCAACAGCATTACCACTACGTTTTAATGCTTGATGGACACAAAATACGTCACCCACATGATATTTTACTAAAAGTGAAAACGGTGTGGGAGCATCAACTACAAGGCTCACAATATACTCCTAAGCATTGCTACTATAATATTAAACGAGGAGATTATAACTCGCTTCAACAGGCAATATGGCGTATATCGTATTTGGCTAAAGTGAGAGGCAAAGGCCAGAAGCCTCCGCAAACTAAAAACTATAGTACTAGTCGTATTAAACACAAGTTAGGTTCACAATAAGGTGATGCTATTTGTTAGTGAATAAATAACGCAAACTTTGAAGTAAGTAATTAATATTCACTCTCTGAAAATAACAGGAAATCAAAACTTTTCAAAACATGTTAGCTAATCATTCAAAGCCTTCAAGATAAAAGTGGTCAATAAAATTTGGCCACAGGTTTTAGGGTCTAGGTATCTAACCTCGGATTCATTCGACGCTAAACCTGTATGATAGTGATACGCTCTGTAGATGCACCAAGCTTTATGGTTGAAAACTCGTCTTGGTTTAGATTAGAGAAAGCTTAAGGAGTGGGAATATGGAACCCTTATTCTTATAGCCTCAAATAGTTAACTTGTAACTAGCTTTCGAGTTAGCCCAAGTACTGATTAGTCTTTCTAGTCCATTTTTTTTAATACAGTATTAGGTTAAGCTAGGCTCAAGCTTGAGAATATTTGTAATATGTATAATTCAAACATGCAGCAATTTAAAAGCCTTATTTTAGTTTATATAAAATCTTGATATTAGCTAATTTGTACTATTGAAATGCTAAAATCTTAAAAATCATTGAGTTGAGAGTATAATGGGTTTTCAAGTACGACGAATACGCGATAAAGAATTATTTACCGGTAAAAATACAAATGAGAATGTTTATACATTACTTATTGGTAATAATGGTTGTGGTAAGTCTCATTTACTTGTTGATATTAGTAATTATTATAGAAAGCTATATAGTGATGTTGTATGTTCGCAGGATATTGATTTACATACCACTTATAAGCAGTATTTAGCAGGTTACCAATCTTGGGAATGCGTAACTAGAGTACTCGGTGCCTCTATTCCTAAAAAGCTTATATGCGCATCGACTAGTCAATTCGAAAAATTTTGTCCGAAGTGGCGCATAGCAAAAGACCAAAAAGCCGGTGGTTTTTATTCATATATTGGCTCAAAACCTTATATCCCGGACCATCAACCATCAACTCGCATTGCCTCATCAGCTATTAACCAACTTCTAAAATCTGATACTCATGATAAAAGAAAATTAACATCGCTTAGACGCTTCCTTAAAGAGTTTGGCTTCACAACAAGGCTTGTTCTTTCAATTGAGTCCACTATTAGCTTTGAAGAGTTAAATAATTACAAACGAGATATTGCTTTGCAGCCAGAAACGCAGGTAATACTTAAGCGTGCATTAGAGTTCTTTGAGCCGTTAGAAATTACTGAATTACTACTAGAGCTTGAGCTTTGTATTGATAATCCGGAATACGTTTTAAATATTTCAGAATCTGGTATCACTTTAAATGTGGCTGAGTTCAAAACTAGCAATTTTAGTACGAATGCTCCCTGCATAGATCAATCTACCTTTTCATTATTTCTTCAGGCTGGCTTTATTACAGTTAAAGACATACAGACCCTACATACATCCAGCCCTGAGATAGTTGATAGTGTTTTTGATTTAAAGGTTACTCCTCTGGAAAAAAGAAGTTCTGGAGAACAATGCTTGTTTTTGTTGTTCCTGGGTTTAATCTCGTCTATTGAAGATAACTCTTTAATTCTCATTGATGAGCCCGAAATTAGCTTGCATCCTAGCTGGCAACAGCGATTTGTTTCAATACTACATGATGCATTTGATCAGTATAACGGATGTCATTTTATTATCGCGACCCATAGCCCCTTAATTCTGTCTGATTTGGGAGGCTTTAATAGCTATATTTTAGATATGACAAGTAATGAATTAATTAGCGGTAAAGAGCATCAAGCTCGTTCGTCCGATTATCAATTAGCAAATATATTCCATAACCCTGGTCAAAATAATGAATATTTAATTTCGCAAGCTATTGAGGTTATTGATTCAATCTGTGAAGGTGCAGAGCTATCTGAAGAGAATAATCTAAAAGCAGAAAAGCTTTTTGGTATTCAAAAGCTGTTGAAGCGCGATGATAAAGCCCACGTATTGATTCGAATACTCAAAGAAACTATAGGGAGAGTCCGCTAGTGGATTGTTATGAATTTACTCCTCAAGAACTCAAATTAGTTGAAAATCAGAGTGTAAATGGCGATAGCAAGCTTCCAAGTTGGCCTAATGAAGAACTGAGGGATTTAAGGGGTAAAATAAAAAGGCATTACATTGCGGAACAGAGTAATACTTGTGCTTACTGTAAGATCGAAAATCTTTCTACTAACGGTAATGTTTGGCATACAGATCATATTATTTGTAGGCATGAAGAGCCTAAATATACGTATACCCCACTAAATTTATGCGCCTCATGTATAGATTGTAATACAGCGAAAGGTAGCCGCCCTGTCACTAAGAAAGGTTATTCAGCTTATAAATCATTTCCAAATAAGTCAGCTAATTATTTAATTGTACATCCTCATTTTGATAAGTATGAGGATCATATTGAAACACTTGTACCTGGTCTCACCTATCGCTACATGACAAGTAAAGGAAGGAATACTATAGAAATTTGTGGTCTATTGAGATATTGCCAAGCTGGTGGCCGCAAACAAGTTGATTTGAGTTTAAAAGCAGTTTTAATGATGGCTGCTGACAACCAAAGTAAAGAGGTTCTCCAATTAGTTAGTGAGCAAATAAATAAGAAGCTATTAAAGTAATTATTAAATAGCTCAGTTGCCAAATGGTTTTAACAGGATATGCTTATCCTGTTATCGGAAACTTTTTGAGTTTTGGTTTATAGTGAAGTGAGGCTAGTTGTCTGGCAAAAACAGTACACTGAACAAGATAGTACGAACGTTAAAGTGATTTAGGTAAGTACTGTTATCCTATTACAAAAAATAACAAGAACTTACCGATCACCGCTAAGTTACTTTTAGCGATGTTTTAAGAAAAGCTCTCATAATAATCTAGTTATTATTCAAAATACGAGTTACCAATTTGTTCCATTTCTCGGTCTAATAGTAACTGTTGCTCTTTAGTTGTTTCTGGTTGGTCATCTTGATGATAAGGCTCCCCCATTTCGTCGAGGAAAACAGTATCACCTGGTAAAAAAAAGACTCCATCAAGGCTTGTCATTTTCTCATATTGACCATTATTTACTAGCTGACCCACAACTCGACCGTCTTCGAGTAGTTGCACATGCACCCGCTTAAATGAACCATCATACTCTTCCTTAGCCATGTAGACATGGGCTATGACTTCATCATTTTTATCTTGTGCTAAGTGCTTATGGTTGATACCACCCACTCTGCAAGTGAGGCCTTTAGGTGAGAAGTTTGGGCTGTCTATAGTAACCAAAAACGTGCAAGGGTTTGGTAATACCTTATTACGCATATTAAAGACAGGTTCGTAGGAATCAAAATGAATATGAATTGGTTGATTTAATTGCTCACTTAATGTATCGCGAATGTAGTAACCGTTATTTTTACTAGTAGCAATTGCTTTTTTTCGGCTTACTAGTGACGTATTAATAAAATCTATAACAGTTTTAGATGTTATGTGTTTCTTATGCTTCGCAATTGTTTCATGTGCTCTATTAATCATTTCTAAAATGAACTTTGATTCCTTTTCAGATAGAGTATTCTCTTTTACGTATATTTCACCACCCACTATTACGGATATTGCGAACATACACAAAAAGTCATACTGCTGATTATTGCGTGCATTCTCTGCAAGGTTTTCAACAACTTGAAGGGCTGAAATTATAGGGGGGGTTGTTGCGTCAAAGCTTTCTCGCATTGAGAGCATTATAGTTTTAACAAGGCTATTAGCATTACTTTCCGTTAACTCTAAATCGGTGTGGGAAAGAGCATTAGTAGTTAGAACAACCACACACTCAGTGATTTCCTGTAATTTTTTATCATTTCCATAGGGTAACGCTATAGGTTGTTCTTGTGCTGGTTTGTTGTTCCAGTCCGATGACTTAAAATTTGGTTGGGGAGTGGTTTTTGTTTCACCCAAAACTTGGTTGGGAAGTTGAATACCTAAATTCGACAAGTTGAAGAACTTGGATACATTGCTCCAGTCGTTTACACGACATTTGAGTAATTGTGGTGCTAAAAAATTTGAGAATTTAGTATCAAAGCGCTCGGTACCCTTTATTTGTTGGTATTGAACCCTAGCATTTTCAATACACTTTGAGGTTATTAATAAATCATTATCTGGGGGAACCAGTGCTGATTCTGCCATATTAAGCGTTCCTTGCGCTTTGCTGAGCAAAGTCTGTTCGTCTCTTGTAAAAAGTATTCGGGCTGCTTGTGCCCGTCTAGCTTTCATTAAACCTGCAGGGATTGCGAAAATGATAACAAAAGGCAGTATTAAGAGCTGTATTACCAACCCTGTAAGTTTACCAAGTAGTCTTGCCATTATTTACCTTCCTTTTTAAATGAGGCACACGATCTAACTTTTAAATGAGTGAAAAAAGACTAGAACTATTAATCCACAAAAAAGCGTAGTGGTTAATACGAAAGCGGAGAAAGGTGTTTGTATTAAATTCAGCCAATCCATAGCTTTGCGCAGACAATATTCTTGCTTGATAGTGCGCTAAGTTTTATTTTCTATAACTCGTCTAGTCTAATTTTTTACCAATTAATTTGTAATTATTATCTAATTTTAAACATAATACAATTAGTAGCTTCTAACATTGCAATAGTTACTAAGTAATAATTTAGTTGATTATTAACAGGCGAAAGTTTAATACAAAGACAATGTTACTTCGTTATTGGTGAGAGTGTGAGTTAGGCGGTATATATGTGTTTGAAAACTCCTTTTGGTAGTACTGTTAGTAGTACCTACTTTGTTTTGTGATTAGTATTTTTATTATTTTCAATACCTTAATCTTTAACTTCAGATGACCCCAGCCCAATATCGGTTTTTAGATTCGTTTGTCTAAAAACCCTAAAAAACCCGCAACGCTTGAGAAATCAAGCTTGCGGGTTTTTTTATGGCTAAAGGTTAATTAACCTGAGATCTGCTTAAGCGATAACTAGTGCGTTGAGCTCTACGTCAGTTAAATTAAGGTGTGGCTTATTTTCTT